>NZ_JUEI01000130.1:0-44962 GCF_000802655.2 Paenibacillus sp. IHB B 3415
TTGACTACGAATCAAAAGGCCGGGAGTTCGAATCTCTCAGGGCGCGCCATTATTACTTCCTGAATACTCAAAGTGTCCTCAGATTCGAACGAGTTCGTTGGAGCATAAGCTTCGATAACACAACTTCGCAATCGGATGCATAGCATCCGCATCTCTCAGGGCGCGCCATTATTACTTTGCAGTATAGCTTTTATATTAACGGGATGTAGCTCAGCTTGGTAGAGCACCTGGTTTGGGACCAGGGGGTCGCATGTTCAAATCGTGTCATCCCGATATTTCACCTTTGCGGGTGTAGTTCAATGGTAGAACTTCAGCCTTCCAAGCTGATAGCGTGGGTTCGATTCCCATCACCCGCTCCATATTAAATTTCATAGTTTCGGGATGTAGCTCAGCTTGGTAGAGCACCTGGTTTGGGACCAGGGGGTCGCATGTTCAAATCGTGTCATCCCGATATTTCACCTTTGCGGGTGTAGTTCAATGGTAGAACTTCAGCCTTCCAAGCTGATAGCGTGGGTTCGATTCCCATCACCCGCTTAAATAATAGTTATAGAAACCCTTGATATTCAAGGGTTTTTGTTTGTTTTATTCTAGGGACACGACAGGTTGATGCTGTTGTGTTTTTTTAGCATGGGGCGGAAGTATTGCTTACTAAAAATACATAGTATATGCTGGTGGCCGCTCTATGCGCTGGTAATGCTATATTTTGCAGACAGCCATGTTTATATAGACCTGTTATATTAGAACTATGGAATTACAGGCACTATTTACTTGGAAGTTGAGGAGCATTTATTATGACAGACAAAGTAATACGGATCTTCAAGATCATTAACGCCATCCAGTCGAATCCCGGGATTACGGCTGCGGATCTGGCATTCCGGTGCGAGGTGAATATTAGAACGATTTATAGGGACCTGGATGTGATCAGTCATTTTGCACCGGTGATGAATGAGGGGAGAGGAACGGGGTATAAGTTTATGGGGAAATTCTTCTTATACCCGCTGGATTTCTCCGAGCAGGAGGCGATGGCCTTCTCTCTGCTGCCCTCCGTGCTGGCTCCCGGCAAAATCCCCCCGGGTTTTCTATCTGCCTTTGACAAAGTCATGGGCACACATCTGAAGGAGAAATCCAAACAGAATGGAATGCTTGAGAATATTTCAGATATTATTCAAATGGGCAAGCCTGCTTACCGCAAGGAGAGCCGGAATTTCCTGCAGCCGCTGATCGGGGCGATTATGGAGCAACGGCGGATTCGTACGGTATATCACTCGCAATTGCGGAACGAGACAACGCAGCGGGAGATTGATCCTTATTATTTGATTCCGCGTGACCAGAGATTCTATCTGATTGGCTATTGCCACCTGAAGAGGGCGATCCGGACGTTTCGCATCAGCCGTTTTCAGCAGGTAGAGGTGACGGATACACCCTTCGACAAAGGGGATTTTAATATTAAACAGTATCTGAAAAATACCTGGTCGATTGACCGGGGCAATAAGAATACGACCTTCAAAGTGCGGTTTCATTCGGAGGTAGCGCGTTATATCAAAGAAGAGGAATTGTTCGTGCACCCGCGGATGACCGACGAAGAAGACGGAAGTCTGCTGTTTGAAGTCACTGTCAATAACGACAAGGAATTTATTAAGTGGATTCTGCAATATGGCCCTAACGCCGAGATTCTTGAGCCGGTATCCGCGAGACAGGGACTGAAGCAGCAGCTGGAGCAGTGGATGAATGTGTATCATTAGGGAATATACATAGAAAAATGCAAATACGATGATCCCAAGAAACCCCTGACTTATGAAGTCAGGGGTTTCTTGGCGCTGAATGGTGCAAGTAGAGTTACTCCGGTACCACCAGTCCCAATCCGTCCGCGATACGCCGGCCAAATTCCGGATCGGCTTTGTAGAAATGGCCAATCTGGCGAAGCTTGATCTCATCCGACTCGACTGGAGTCATCGCTCCTACAATATTGCGTACGAGCCGGGCACGCTCCTCTTCATTCAGCAGACGATAGAGATCACCCGGCTGGGTGTAATGATCGTTGTGATCATAAGGGACACTGTCTGCTTGGCCGGAGACTGCAAAAGCGGCCGGTTTATCCTGCGGCGACTCGGTTGCCCCGCCGAAGCTGTTAGGCTCGTAATACACGGAGCCTCCGCCGTTATTGGTGTGATTCAGCGCGCCATCCCGCTGATTATTGTTCACCTCGGCGATGGGCCGGTTAACCGGCAGGTGGTTGTGATTCGCTCCTACCCGGTAGCGGTGGGCGTCGCCGTAGGCGAAGAGGCGGCCCTGGAGCATTTTATCAGGAGAGGCTTCTATCCCTGGCACAAATGATCCCGGAGAGAAGGTAGCCTGCTCCACTTCAGCGAAGTAGTTCTCCGGATTGCGGTCCAGCACCATGCGGCCCACCTCAATCAGCGGGTAATCCTTCTGGGACCATACCTTGGTGACATCAAACGGGTCGAAACGGTAGGTGTCAGCATCCTCTACAGGCATGATCTGCACATGCAGTCTCCAGGCGGGGAAATCCCCTTTGTCGATCGCATTGAACAAGTCCTCTGTATGATAATCCGGGTTATCACCGGCAATCTGCGCAGCCAGATTAACATCGAGATTCTTGACGCCCTGCTCTGTTTTGAAATGGTATTTCACCCATACTGCCGCGCCTTCTGCATTCACCCACTTGAACGTATGGCTGCCGAAGCCGTGCATATGACGGAGGGTGGCCGGTATGCCGCGGTCAGACATCAGAATGGTAACCTGGTGCAGGGATTCAGGGGAGAGCGACCAGAAATCCCACACAGCGTTCGGGTTCTTCAGATGCGTCTGCGGGTGGCGTTTCTGGGTATGGATAAAGTCCGGGAATTTGATCGCATCACGGATGAAAAAGACAGGTGTATTGTTGCCGACGAGGTCGTAGTTGCCTTCTTCGGTGTAGAATTTCACGGCAAAGCCACGCGGATCACGCACGGTATCGGCAGAACCCAGCTCCCCGGCTACGGTAGAGAAGCGGATGAACATTGGTGTGCGCTTACCGACTTCAGATAAGAAGGCAGCTTTCGTATATTGGGAGAGATCCTTGGTGACTTCAAAATAACCATGGGCACCGGCACCTTTGGCATGGACGACACGCTCAGGAACACGTTCCCGGTTAAAATGGGCTAATTTCTCCAGCAGATGAACATCCTGCAGCAAAGTGGGTCCGCGGGAACCGGCTGTCATAGAATTCTGGTTGTCACCTACCGGGGCACCCCAGCTTGTCGTTAGTTTGTTATTGCTCTCACTCATGAATACAGTCACCTCGTATTAGGATTTGATTTTAGATTAAGTATAAGTTTTATAATAACAAAAAATTAAATAAAATCAATCCTTTTTTATAATCATTATAATTAACAATATGCGGAAGAAGTTGTGATCATGATAGGGCGGACTGCCTCTGGGCAGGAATATATCTGAAAGTATTGGAGGGCAGGGAAGAGGGAGGCATGAATATGAAGAAGTAAGGTGAAATCGTCAAAAACCCTCTACGTTAGGCGTAAGAGGGTCTCTATTGCTGCCATCAGTCAGGAATGCGGCCTGTATCTGATAAGCGCATGTGAGCGTTAATTATTCGTACAGTTCCAGCTCGCCTACAGAAGTGGAATAAGCGCCGTTGTTGGCGGTAATGACCAGCCTGTAGCTGGTATAGTCACCTGTAGAAGAGAGGTTGAAGTAGTAAGAGGAACCCGGATAATAAAGGCCAGACTGGCTGCTCAGAACGACCCAGCTGCTACCGTTACTGGAGCCCTGTAGGGTCCAGGTTTTTGGCACATTCGCCTGAGGCTGGGATGAGGTGGTAAGCCTATAGCTGCGGACTTTTTTGGAAGTGCCAAAGCTGTATTGCAGATATCCTGAACTGCCGCTGGAAGTGGAGTAATAGGTGCTGTAATCATGGTCAAAAGCTTTGTAGGCTTCATGGAATGCCCATTCGCTGCTGGCGGAGGCGGTACCCGCCGGACTTGTGTTGGAGGTCATCACTGGAACAAGATTGCCGGCAGCACTGGCTCCGGTTAAACTGATCGCAGAAGCCATAAGCAGAGTCCCCAAGCCGATACCTACTTTTTTGAAGCTGCCCATTCGTTGCAATTGCATTTGCCCATCTCCCTTTGTAGTGGTTTTACCTGCTTCACTTGTGCGTGTTTGGCCTAAATAAACTCCCGGGAACTTCTAGCCGCTCATCGCGTACCTTATTGTGCAAACGTTTGTTGCACACTATCAATGTAACCCAAGTGAACTGAAAATATTGTCGGAATTGGACAAGCAGCCAAAAAAAATTAGTTTGAGAAACTGGTTTCACCAAGAGTAGGATATTTACCCGGAATTCTGCTGGAAAGCAGGTTAAATGAAGATGATTGAAGATGATTAACGTTATTAAAGGTAAAAAATATTAAATGAAAGCTCGTGGAACCTGAAAATTCCCGCCCGCTGAAGCGGGCAGGAGGGAACGAAGAAAGGGCATATAGGAGGAAGCTACAGAACTGCGGACGCCAATCAGTCTTTGATGTACATCCGGTTATAGTATTCATCCAGCATGCGTTTGGTGGCGAACTCGGTGCGGGTGGTCTCAATGCTGCGGTGCATCATCTGTACCCACTTGTCCTTGTTCTCATAGAAGGTCGGCAGAACACGGTTCAGGAGTGTATCGTACAGGGCATCGCTGTCGTGCTGGTCAAGCACCGCGAAGTCCGTAGTCTCGAAGCCGTCACCAATTTGCCAGCCATTCTCACCGTCGATGCAGGCTTCCGGCCACCAGCCGTCGAGGATAGAGCAGTTGAGGACGCCGTTCATGGCGGCCTTCATGCCGGAGGTTCCGCTGGCTTCCAGCGGTCTGCGCGGATTGTTCAGCCAGATATCGGAGCCGCGGGTGAGCTGGGCCCCGATGGTCATATCGTAGTTTTCCAGGAAAACTACGCTTTTCGGATATTTTTTCATCATGGCTACGAGGTTGCTGACGATTCTCTTGCCGTTATCATCCAGCGGATGCGCTTTGCCGGAGAAGACAATCTGAATTCGGCCGCTCTCCAGGTAAGGCTCAATCACCTCGGGCTGGGAGAAGATCAGGTCGCTGCGTTTGTAGGGAGCGGCGCGGCGGGAGAAGCCGATGAGCAGGTTGTCGGCATTCAGGGCAATCCCGGAGCGTTCCTCGATGAAGCCGATCAGCTCCTGCTTGATCTCCTTATGCACAGCCCACAGGTCGCCGCCTTCTTCAAAAGCACGCGTCATCCGTTCATCCACCCAGGTAGGCGTATGAATTGCATTAGTAATGCCGATGATCTCGGACCGGCCGGCGACCTCCTTCCACATTTTATTGGCGGTATCGGCATGGAGCTGGGCAACGGCGTTCGAGATACGGGACAGGCGCAGGCCGGCCACCGTCATGTTGAACGGTTCTCCGCCGATCCGTTCCATCTGCGCGCGGGTTAAGCCGTTAAATGCACCCATGTACTCCAGACGGTCGAGCGGATGGGTCTCATTACCTTCCTTGATCGGTGTATGTGTAGTGAACACAACCTCTTCCCGTGTAGCTTTCCAGGCTTCCTCAAAAGTACTGCCGCCGGACATCTTCTCACGGATCAGCTCAATTGCAGCAAGGGCCGCATGCCCCTCGTTGAAGTGATAGACATCAATCGGAATTCCCAGAGCACGCATGGCTTTGACGCCGCCGATCCCCAGGACAATCTCCTGGGCAATGCGTTCTTCCCCGAACCAGCCATACAGCTGGCCTGTGATCCAGGCATCACTGTTCTCGGGAATATCGGTGTCCAGCAGATAAAGCGGGCTGTTGCCGAAATGCTCTGTTTTCCACACTTTGCAGACGACATCGGTTTTTCTGACTTTTACCGTAACCTTGACGCCTGTATCTTCAAGGAACTCATACACATAATTATGGTAGGAGTCGTACGGATTGCCGTTTGCATCAATTTTCTGGTCCGTGTAGCCTTGTTTCCATTTGAGTCCGATGGGGATGACAGGAGCGCCTATATCCTTGGCACCTTTGATGTAATCTCCGGCCAGAATGCCCAGGCCTCCGGCGTACATTTTGAAGTCTGAATGGAGCCCGTACTCCATGCTGAAATAAGCTACTGACGGCAGTTGGTTCTCGTTCACTTGATAAGCCTCCTAAATATGATTTAGATTATTATTGGCCAAGCTGCAGGCTTTATCTAAGATGCAAACGTTTGCTCAAAAGAATATGCTAGGCTCTGGAAGCGATTGCACACCTATTCTAGCATATTTGTCTTTAAAAAGCACAGCGAAGTTTTGATGAAAAAAAGCTGCCAAAGCTTCCATTCATAAAAATTTGATTAACCTGGCTGAAGGCCATAAGATAAGAGGATAACAACCAGTAACGCCGGTGCCGTCCCTTCCATGGAGAAGGTAGCCTTAATGGCGAAGAAACAATGGAAATAAACCAAGTGGTGGTGTTCATGTTGAGTATAGTCGTAATTGGAAGTCTGAATATGGATATGGTAGTACGCGCGAAACGGGCTCCGGAAGCGGGCGAGACGCTGTTTGGCCAGGAGTTCGCATTGTCCCCCGGCGGGAAAGGTGCCAATCAGGCCGTTGCTGCAGCCAGACTTGGCGCGGAGGTAACAATGATCGGCAGAGTGGGCCAGGACTCTTTTGGCAGCGGACTGCTGGAGGTTATGACACAGGAGCAGGTTCACACCGGATATATCACGCAGAGTGAGTCACAGGCTACAGGAGTCGCCTCCATTGTGGTGGACGGAGAAGGCGAGAACCGGATTATCGTGGTCCCCGGTGCGAATGTTGAGATGAAGCCGGCCGATATTGAAGCACTTGAACCGGTTATCCGCCAAGCCGGAATTGTCGTCATGCAGCTGGAGACGGATCTGACTATGGTAGAGGCTGCGGCTGCCGTTGCTTCCCGCCATGGAATTCCGGTGATCCTCAACCCGGCACCGGCTCAGCCGCTCGGAGATGAATTGCTTCATCATGTGACTTACCTGACTCCGAATGAAACAGAGGCGGGCATTCTGGCCGGTATTTCGGTAGAGAGTGTGGATGATGCGGAGCGTGCGGCACGGATTTTGCTACAAAAAGGGGTTCAGCATATTATTGTCACACTGGGCTCCAAAGGGGCGCTGATTGTGAATGCCGCCGGCAGCCTGCATGTTCCCGGGTTCCCGGTACAAGCTGTAGATACAGTGGCGGCGGGCGACTCCTTCAACGGGGCGCTGGCCTGGCAGCTTACTCGCGGGAAAACGCTGGATGAAGCGGTCAGATTCGCGAATGCGGTCGGTGCACTGGCGGTTGGCAAAGCGGGAGCGATCCCTTCGCTGCCAAGATTACAAGAGGTGAAGCAGTTCCTGCAGGAAGCTGCTGATGCCGAGCCGGGCGCACAGTAGATTTAGCGTAAGGATCGTGTAAACGGTCCTTTGAGATTCGTAAGTTCATTCTGTATAAGGCAAAAATGTTGCAGGTATTGCAACTTGAATCCATAAATACCGCGTTGTCCGGACGGATTGTTGTATGAAATACAAGAATTGTTTCTTTATTCTGCTTGGTAAGGGGAGAATATTGCCTTTTATACAACAATTCCGGATTCTGGTTAATATATTGCGGGGATTGTTGTATTCTGTGCAGGATTGTCTAACCAGATACAGAATGCTGCGGATAAGCGAGCCGGGCGGTTAATTCACAGGCTTAGCCTGATACATAAGGAGCTGAAACGATGAGCGGTACAGTAACCGTTAAGAATGTAACCCTTGGGGAGGGGATGCCCAAAATCTGTGTTCCGCTGGTCGGAACAACGTTATCCGAGCTTCGGGAAGAGGCGGAGGCACTTAAGGCTCTGGCTCCGGATGTGGTGGAGTGGCGGAGTGATTACTTCGGCCAGGTGGAGGATATCGCAGTGGTAACGGGGCTCCTGGAGGAAATCCAGCAGATTCTGCCGGAGATCCCGCTGATCTTCACGTTCCGCAGCGCCAAAGAGGGCGGGGAGAAGGAAATCTCCACAGAATATTACTTCCGGCTCAACAAAGCTGCTGTGGAGAGCGGATACGTTGATATTGTGGATGTGGAGTTGTTTAACGAGGAACAGGAGGTCCGCGGGCTGATTGCCACAGCGCATGACAATGCGGTATTCGTGATTATATCGAATCATGATTTCCATGGCACGCCGTCACAGGATGAAATCGTCTCCCGGCTGCGCAGAGCGCAGGAGCTTGGCGGAGATCTGCCGAAGATTGCTGTGATGCCGCAGAGTGCGGGGGATGTGCTGACCCTGCTGGCGGCGACAAACAAGATGCAGGAGCAGTATGCGGACCGTCCGATCATTACGATGTCGATGGCCGGAGAAGGCGTAATCAGCCGGCTTGCCGGTGAAATCTTCGGCTCGGCGCTGACCTTCGGGGCGGCGCATAAGCCTTCGGCACCGGGGCAGGTAGCGGTTGCCGAGCTGCGAAGTGTGCTGGAGCTGCTGCACCGCAGCTTATAACTGCTGCTGCAATTGCCTGTTCATACGCAGTAGAAGAGAATGGGGTGTTTCCGAGCCGCTTAAGCGGCCTGGAGCACTCTTTTTGTTTGATCCGGAGAAAGTGGGCAATAGAAGGGGAACGAGAGGAATATTGGATTTGGCGGCAGGCGGGCAGAATGAGGAAAGGAGAGGGGGGTTCCCTTTAATTTCACCCTAACGTCCACTTTCGGCGGAATCAGAGGGGGTTATGCCATCTCTCCGGGTTCAAATACAAGCCCAATCTGCCCCTTACGGACACCACAGCCCTTAACCACTCCTAATAGGCCCATTTGACGGGTTTACGGACACCACAGCCCTTATCCCCCACTTTTCATAGGCCAGCTCCACTTTTCGGGCGGAATAAGGGCGATGGTGTCCGTAAGGAATGGCACTCACAATCTGCCCCTTACGGACACCACAGCCCTTAACCACTCCTAATAGGCCCATTTGACGGGTTTACGGACACCACAGCCCTTATCCCCCACTTTTCATAGGCCAGCTCCACTTTTCGGGCGGAATAAGGGCGATGGTGTCCGTAAGGAATGGCACTCAGGTACTTTCCACAGGCTTAACGTCTCTGCTGTCCGTAACGATGTATAGTTCACACTATTAAGAATAAACTGGAGAATTACGAGGAGCGAGGGGACATTGGCCAGACGCAGAGTTTGAATCTGCGCCTGCCTATGCCCTACAATGGAGGCAGCCGGATTAAGAATAAGCATGCATACACGTGCATGCAGGCAGAAAGGCGGAACGCCAATGACAGAATCTATCCTGGTTGTTGAGGATGAGGTGAGAATAGCCCGTCTGCTGCAGATTGAGCTGGAGTGTGAGGGATACCGCGTATCCATTGCCGGCAGCGGTCATCAGGGACTTGAGCTGTATCAGGAGCAGCAGCCGGATCTGCTGCTCCTGGATGTAATGCTGCCCGGATTCAGCGGAATAGAGCTGCTGCGGCGTATCCGGGCGAGTGATGCCGATACTCCTGTGCTGCTGCTTACGGCTAAAAGCTCGGTAGAGGATAAGGTATCGGGGCTGGATTTAGGGGCAAATGACTATATTACCAAGCCTTTTCAAATAGAGGAGCTGCTGGCGCGTGTCCGCGCTGCGCTGCGGCTGGCATCAGGACGTAAGACAGCGGAAACAGACTCCTGGCTGAGAGCGGATGATCTTGAGCTGAACGAAGCTACACGTGAGGTAATGCGGGCGGGCAGAAGGATTGAGCTGACTCCGCGGGAGTTCGATCTGCTGGTGTTCCTGCTGAAGAATAAGCGCCAGGTGCTGAACAGGGAGCAGATTATGACAGCCGTCTGGGGATACGATTATTACGGGGATACGAATGTCGTGGATGTCTATATCCGTTATGTCCGCAAAAAGCTTACGCAGGATAATCAGGAAGAACTGATCCATACGGTGCGGGGCATCGGTTATGTGCTGAAGGACTCCCTATGAAGCTGCGGAGCAAAATCTATCTGTACTCCAGTGTGCTGTTTGCTGTACTGCTTGTCATCATGAACCTGTTCATTTACCTGATGTTCAGCCGGTTGTCGACAGATACCCAGCTGGAGCAGGCTGCTGCCGAGACAGCCAGGGTCGCTGCTGATATGAGAAGGGCGGGAAGCGGAGTAGCGGCACCGGAGCTGCTCCGGGCCTATGTGCCGATTGAAGGGATGCTCCGGCTGCTCGCGCCGGACGGGAGCGGTCCTGCGCCTGTCACTTCAGCCTCCGAACAGGAGATCAGCCGGCTGAAGCCGGTCTATCATCCTGAGAAGCACACTGGAATTCTACAGGCGGGCGGGCGCTCCTATGCATTCGTGAGTGCTCCGGTCATCTGGACGGACGGGAACGTCATGAATGTCCAGATGACCAAAAGTCTGGAGAGCACCATGAGTACACTGCGGGTGCTGCGGATTGTGCTTGCCGGAGCCACGCTTGTTGCACTGCTGCCGCTGCTGCTGTCCAGCCGGTTGCTGTCGGGGCTAATTATGCGACCTATCGTGCAAATGACAGTTACCATGCGGGAGATCAAAAACAGCGGGAAATTCCGCAGGCTTGCGCTGAAGGAGACCTCCGGGGATGAGCTGGTGGAGATGGGGCGTACGTTCAACGAGATGATTGCCCTCCTGGAGAGCAATCATGTGAAGCAGGAGAAATTCGTCTCGGATGCTTCACATGAACTGCGCACACCGCTGACGGTAATTGAGAGCTATGCCAGTCTGCTGAAGCGCAGAGGGCTGGATCATCCCGAATTGTTCAATGAATCGGTTGAAGCCATTCATTCTGAAGCTGTCCGGATGAAGGAGCTGACCGAGCAGCTGCTGCTGCTGGCGAAGCATCATGAGCATTGGGATCTTGAGATGAAGATGATCGATTTGGAAGAGCTGGCCCGCGCTTCGGCCAGGGTTTTTCATAATGCGTACGGGAGGGAAGTAACCGTCCACTCCAAGGGCCCGGTTGAAGGCTACAGCGATGAAGCGAAGCTGAGGCAGCTGCTGTTCATCTTCCTGGACAATGCCCGCAAATACAGTGATGAGGCGATAACTGTCAGCCTTGAAGCTTCCGGGCAGGAGCGGGTTATAGTCATTACGGACCGGGGTATCGGGATTCCTCCGGAGGAGCTGCCTAAGATATTCGACCGTTTCTACAGAGTGGATGAGGCAAGAAGCCGCGAGGGCGGAGGTGCAGGCCTGGGGCTGTCGCTTGCAGCAGAGATTGCAGGCGCGATTGGTGCCAAGCTGTCCATGAATAGCACTATAGGTCTGGGAACCTCGGTGATGATCCGGATTGCCGCTGAGAGCAGGGGAGGACAATGAACAAGCAACGTGAGAATACGAAACGAGTGAATAAGAGCCTTCTGTACAAGGCGGTCATTATTTTGGCTGTGCTCCTCGTGCTGGTACTAGCTGCACTGTGGATATTCGGTAATGAATCCGAACAGCTGCTGTCCAGGGAACAGGCGGAACAGGCAGTGCTGAAGGAATATGCCGGAACGTTAGAGAGTCTGAGGCTGCAGTCCGGAAAATATGTGGCGGAGCTGAAGACTGCGCAGGGATTATATGAGCTGAAGCTGGATGGAGCCACGGGTGAGATCCTCTCCATAGTATTGCTGAAGCGCGCAGCAGAGCCAACTGTTCAGCCTACACCCGCAGCCTCTCAAGCCCCTGCGGGCGGAGCAACTGCTGCACCGTCACCAGTTCCGTCCCCGTCAGCGCAGCGTGTGGTCTCAGAAGACGAAGCGGTCCGGCTGGCATTGCAGGAAGTAGCGGGGGAACCGGATGATGTGGACACCGGAATCAATGACTCAGGCGCATTTTATCTGGTGGAGATTAAAACTTCAGACGGACGTGAAGCCGTAGTTCAGGTGAACGCCATCTCAGGCAGCATTATGTCAGTTACGTGGGAAGAACCGGATGGAGATAACTCCTGAGCCTTTTTCTAAGACAAGAATTTATATGTTTTGGGGCCCCCGCAAAGTACTTGAGTAAACATCGAAGCTATAACTCCACTTTGTGGGGTTATTTTTCTCATCAAATTCTAATGTTCCTCCCGCTGTCCTCTCATGTTGGGCCGTTATAGTTACTACATGAGCAGCACAGATTGAACTTAGGAGGCGGCAAAGATGAAGAAAAAAGTATGGAGCAGTATAGCGGCAGCAGCATTGATTCTCGGAGGTGCCTACGGTATCGGCGAGGTTAAGGGCGGTACTGCGGCAGCAGCCGCATCGGTGCAGAGTCAGAGCAAAACGCTGATCGGTGTAAGCAAAGCCGAAGAGATTGCCTTGAAGGCGGCACCGGGACAGGTAGAGAGCATTGATCTGGAAAAGAAACTCAGCGGTACGTATTACGATGTCGAGATCCGGCAGACTAAGCAGGAAATGGATGTCCGGGTAGATGCGTACACGGGTAAAGTGATAAGCGTGCGCAAAGAAACAGATGACGACGATGATAACTATGAAGTTGCTGCTACAGCACCAAGCGGAACGCTGATTACAGCAGCCAAAGCAGCCGAAGTAGCATCAGCCTCAGTGAAGGGAACGGTAGCTGAAATTGATTTTGACCGGGATAATGGCGGAGCCGTGTATGAGGTGGAGATCAGAAACGGACGGGTCTCGACGGAAGTGGGAGTCGATGCGTATACAGCCAAGATTGTGTACACAGATGTAGACTCCGACGACGATGATGATTGAGCCATAGACATTAATGTTGGATACAGTATTATAAAAAAGAGGCAGCCGGATCTGACGGCTCCTCTTTCTTTGGGGAACATCACATTACTGCTTCGCTCCCGTATACACATGTACAGCATCCCGCAGGAACCCGGCCAGTCCGGGACGGCGTTTGTCGTAATAGGCGGTAAAGCGTTCATCATCGACATACATTTGCGCTACCCCAGCGTGAGCTTCCTTGGTGTAGGTATCCCAGTAGAAGCTAAGCCACTGGCGGTGCAGGTCAGCTGCCTTCTGCGCAAGCTCACCTGCCGAATCTCCGTCCTCCATCGCCTGCTCCAGCGAAGCGAACATGTCTGCTTCAAGCTGCTGGATGGCAGCATACTGCTCCTCGGTCATGTTCTTCAGCTTGCGGTTCGACTTCTCTACGGCGTCTTCGCCGTACTTCTCCCGGATCTCCTGCCCGTACTTCTGCTCGTTATCGTCAATCAGCTTCTGCTTAAAGCCTGCGAATTTCTCATCATTGCTCATTGTGATTCTCCCTTCGGTGTGTGCAAGTGTCTGCTCGACGTTCGCGATCAGCTGGTCCAGTTGTTGTCTCCGCTGAAGCAGCTTGTCATGGTGCTCGCGCAATGCGCGGGCTCCATCGAAGGAAGGTGATGTGACAATGTCCCTGATCCCTTCGAGGCTTAAGCCCAGCTCCCGGTAAAAGAGAATCTGCTGCAGCCGGTCCACCTCGGCCTGACCGTAGATGCGGTATCCCGAGGAATTGATTCTGGCCGGCTTCAGAATCCCGAATTCATCGTAATACCGCAGTGTCCGCGTGCTGATCCCCGCGAGCGCTCCCAGCTTCTGAACAGTGTACTCCATTGTCATTTCAGCCTCCAACTCTGTCTTGGCGTATACAGCATGGACGTGCTCTAGCATCCCCGCCGTGTAAGCTGCTGCTTACAAAAATTACTGTACACCTTCACGTAACGGCAATGTCAAATCCTAATTTTAGGATAACCCGAGGGCTGGCCGGATAACCAGATAACCGGATAATATCTCAAACAGCAAACAGCAAACAGCAAACAGCAAACAGCAAACAGCAAACAGCGGCAGTCTCCGTAGCTGCTGCTAGGAAACTGCCGCTGCCAAGCGGAGCATGAGGGATGTCTATTTCTTGCCGACCTGGGCGGCGAAATACGCCTGCAGTTCCGCGAGCTTCCGGGGGTCGGCCAGAGCATCTTCAGCAGGGAAGTAATGCTCGGCTACAAGCTCCCAGGTGGGAACGATCTTCTGGGAGGTCATGGCTTTGATGGCGATCTTGACGGTCTTGCGTTCTCTGGCGTTGGAGAAGGTGTCGATATAGTGCTGGGAGCGCCCGAAATCCAGCTCGTTGAAGACCGCACGGAAAATATCGGCCGTCATCTTGGCATCATCCAGCGCGCGGTGTGCAGAGCCGGAAGGCTCAAGGCCAAACAGGGCCATAGCGCCTTCAACGCTGATGTCATTGCTTAGGCCGCGGGCGCGGAGTACGCCTTTGAGCAGATCGAAGTAAGTTGCTTCCATCCAGTAGGCGTCATCGATTTTGTGCATCCGCACGTCCTGGATGATCCGTTTCATATCCTCGCCGCCCCAGGTCAGCAGCAGCACGCCGTCCGTGCTCTGGTCAAGCCAGGCTCTGAAGGCGGCTATCACTTTCGGGAACCGGTCGGCGACATCGATATCCTCTTGGGGGATGCCGGTTTTTTTCTTGATGAAGGAATTGAGGGTGGAGAAGTATATGGGTTTGATTAAGGCAGAAAACTCGCCCTTATATTGCAATGAAGCGTCTAGACGGACAGCTCCGATCTCAATGACCTCCATAGGGTGCTCACTGGCAAATTTGCGGCCGTTGAATTCGATGTCCAGAATAATATAATCCACAGGTAATGCCTCCGTTTCAGTGACTGGCGCTGGATTGCCCGTAATTGCGCCGACATTTCTATTTTAACAAAAAAAGTGCTTGTGTGGGGAATTCGGCGGTGAAATGGCAGATTGATGCAGGAACGGCGGCAATCCGGTGTCGAATAGCTCAGTATCAGGTAATGCCGGAGAACAAAGGAGCGGATGTACATGAACAGACAAATCTATTGGATCGGCTGCAGATGGCAGCCGGACGCTGGAGCAGAATTCCGCTGAACTGGAGCGCTGGTTCGGATTGCAGGGGGATGGCGGGGCGGAATCGGCGGATGCGGCTGAGTAGCCAAATGAACCTAATAAATGATGCCGTGGATGAAGCCCGGGTTGAAGTCCGCTCCGAATTTCATCGTGTGAAATCTAGCCGAAGCGCGGCAGAGGGGCCGGAATTGGGTATTAATCTAAGATGGCCTGTTTTCCGGTAAGGCTTGTCTGTAGAAACAGGAGGGATAGATGTGCGGCTGTATGTTACTGTCAAAAGCCTGGGCAAACGCAAACCGGTGCTTGCCCGGCAGGAATTAGTACTGCAAGGGACTCCTGCTACACTGCAGGAGCTGATTACTGAGATCGTAGTCCTGCAGGTGCAGGGACTTGCGGACAAGCAGGGGCGGGGAGAGATCATTCCTTATCTTACAGGCAATGAAATCGAAGAACAGGGAGAGAACGGCAAGGTTGGCTTCGCGACCATTTATAATGATGAACCGCCGGATACCGGTGAAGCGGTTGCTGCTGCACTGCTTGCTTTTGAGGACGGATTATATAAGGTGTTCCTGCAGGAGCAGGAATGTGCCCTATTAGAGGAGCCGCTGCAGATCCAGGACGGGGGTGAGCTGGTATTCATCCGGTTCACTATGCTGGCCGGAAGACTATGGTAGGAAGACTAGGTAGAAGGGGGAACAGGATATGGCGGTAAGTAAAACTGAGGATCTGGAAGCACAGTGGTATGCGGAGATGGAGAATAAGGCCAAAGGGCTGGATGAAGAAACATCGGGTCTTGCATCTGTCGTTATTGGACTCAGCCGTTTGAATTATTATGGCGGCCAGGAGGAGGAGAGCAAGGCGTGCATGGAACGGCTCAGGGAGCTGGCCGGAGGCGGTACAGATAACGGATTCTATGAACCGCTGCTGACGGCTGTCAGGAAGCTGTTCAGCCCGTATACCGCAGAAGTGATGACCTACATAGTGGAGCATTGTACGGAGTATCCGTACAGCAGGGGATACGTGCGCAGACCGTACCGTACCCGTAATCCTGAGCTGCACAGCGCACAAATTCTGAGCAAACTGAGCTCCCTGATCTTCATGGAGCGGCAGGGTTTCGTCCTTGGAGAGTATCTGCGCAAAAAGGACAACGATACGGATTACAATGTGAGTTACCGCTTCAGGCTGGTCTTAAGCGATGTCATAGCCTATGAGCTGGACCGTGAGGACAGCAGCGGTATGCTGGACGACCTTAAGGAAATGGTCTACGGCGATAACCAGGCAGCGGTGCTGAGCTACGAGGTGATCAAGGGCGTATTCATGAGTCACCGGAAGGAAGCTGTGGTTATGCTGGGCGAGCTGCTGCTGGCTGCCAAGCTGCAGGAGGGTCTGCGCCAATCGCTGGTGGAGCGGATGGATGAAGGAACACTGGATAACAATCTGTACGTGCTGAAGCTGATTCTGGACAATGATTTCATCCGCTACAGTTCTGTCGTGCGCGCGCTGGGCGTGTGGACGGGCATGGGGCTGGAAGCCCAGAATCAACGGGTGGCCAAGAGCCTGATTGAAGGCGCATACCTGGTTCTGCAGGATGAAGCGGTGCGGGCAGCATGGCTGGAGGATGCGAACGCCCATCATGTCTACCTGAGCCTGTGGGCAACAGCTGTGCATGAGGAAGAGGATCTCTATGGACGGATTGGGGTTCTGATGGCCGGAGGGCAGCTCTATCAGAAGATTGTGGCCCAGTATGTGCTGGCGAACAGCCAGAACAGCGAGCTCCGGCTGGAGAGCGCCCGGCAATCTCTGGAGGAGCAGGACCTGGAGCTGCAATACTGGGTTCTAAGCAACTATAGCTACGGCTACAGCAGGCTGTGGAGACCGGACAAGAACGGGCCCAAGCTGGAGCTGCAGCGTTCACCGCAGCTGGGGGAGAAGGCGGCACGAGAGCGGGATTTCACTGCCCTCAAAGCGATGTTCCTGCGCACTCCCCATCGTGAATTAACCGGGGAATCCAAAGTGCTGGATTTCGTCCAGGTGAACTACACCCCGGAGCTTCCGGTGCGCAAAATGCTGTACCTGACCGCGTATGATATGGACAGCGCCTGGATTGCCGAGCTGATTGCACTCAAGGATGAGTTCTCGCCGGATCTGCGCGGTGAGCTGCTGGCCAGCTTCATTAGCGACCCGCTGAATCCGGTGCAGCGTGAATTCGTGTTCGCCAGTCTCGGCGATAAAAGCATGAAGAACCGTGAGCTGGCCCTGGAGCAGGCCAAGGAGTGGACACTTGACGCTGCAGAATTGGTGCAGGCTGAGGCGCTGTTGAAGCTGAAGACCGGATCGCTGCGCCAGAACGTGACCCGGCTGCTGCTCAGCCAGCCGGATTCGGCGCTTGAAGGCAGCATCCAGCGGCTGCTGCAGGAGAAGAACAGCCTGCAGCGCCTGGCTGCGCTGGAGATGGTGACGGTGCTCTTCGAGGATGAGCAGCGCAGCAGCCTGTATGAGGCGGTGCGTCCACAGGTGGAGGCGATTGCCGAGCCTGCGGCGAAGGAACGGGAGTTAATTGCGAAGCTGGCCCGCAGGAATGAATATACAGCGGCCAGCGGGTTCGGATTGTTCAATCCGGACGAAACAGAGCCGTGGCTGACCAAGGGACCCCAGCCTGGAGCATTCAGCTGGCATGAGGTGTTCTCCCTGCCGCTGGAGGAGATCAAGACCTTCCTGCAGGGGCTGGATGAGCAGATTCATGCGCAGCGGGACACGGAATACGTCAGCGAATATTATTCCGGCCAGAAGGAAACGCTGCTGGTCGGTGCGGTGCTGCGCACAATGAAATGGACTATGGTTAAGGACAGGGACAAATCGGCTTCTCAACTGGAGGAGTATCCGCTCCATGAGCTCTGGTCCGCCTACCTCCGGCAGAGCGGCTGGAATCCAAAGATGCTGCTGGAGCTGAACTTCTACATCCAGCTGGATGATCTGGAGGGAACGATGGAGCGTTATTACCGGTACTATAGAGGGTCAATGGATTACCGTGAGCTGAAGAAGCATAAGCTGCTGGAGGGCTGGAGAGCGGAATTCACGGAGCAGGTATATCCGCTGCAGACCATCAGGGATGTAGCAGAGCTGTTTGAAGGGCTGCGGTACGGCAATCAGGTGAAGACTCTGATCGGGGCCTTTTATGCAGACAGTGATAAACTGGATAACTTCAGCCTGGCCGCCGGGGCGCTGAATGCGCTGATGGCAGCGATGCCGGAGGATAAGCTGGAGAGTGAGGCGGCGCTGCTGAATGTGCTGGCCCAGCCATGGCTGAGAATGATGCGGGACCGGGCGGACGGGCCGGAGGATTTCAAGGAGCTGTTCAGATCCTTCTATGTATTCGACCGGATGAATCCGGAGGATGCCGGCACCAGGCTGGAGCTGTATGATTATCTGAAGGCTTACGAAGCGGGATTAATTGGCGAAGGTGAATTGTACAAGGAGCTGCTTGCCGGCCATGACAACCGTCATCACATGCGTACTCTAACCGGCAGGAATGTGGAATGGATTGATGACAGCGAGCGGGTTGCCGGAATCCGCACCGTATTGATTGACCGTCTGCTGGAAATCGAGCTGGCCCGCGGGGAGCTGCCGACCGAGGTGACCCCGCTGGTAATGGGGCTGCAGCAGACCCAGGGAATGGAGTATTTCATCCGTATTCTGGCAGGTCTCGACAAGGAGACCTTCATCCGGGGCTATGTGTACGGCTACGGCGACAGTATCACGAAGAAGGAATCGTTCAGCCATCTGCTTAAGATCAGCCATCCCCGGGAGGGTGAAGACTCTGCGCTCCTGCGGACGATGCTGAAGGATTCCGGTATCACGGAGAAGCGGCTGCTGGAGGCTGCAATGTATGCACCGCAGTGGATTGAGATTATCTCCGGCTATCTGGATTGGGACGGCATCCGCAGTGCCGCGTGGTATTTCCACGCCCATATCAACGAGAGCTTCTCGGCGGAGAAGGAGACGGTGGTGGCGCATTACTCGCCGATCACCCCGCAGGACTTCAATGACGGCGCTTTTGATATGAACTGGTTCCAGTCGGCCTATCAGACGCTTGGACAGAAGCGGTTCGATCTGCTCTATGACTCTGCGAAGTATATCTCTGCGGGTGCGAACCACCGGCGCTCCCAGCTGTTCGCTGATGCCACCCTTGGCAAGCTGAAGCTGGAGGAAATGAAGCAGTCTGTGGAACAAAAGCGTAACAAAGACCATCTGCTCAGCTACAGCCTGATTCCGCTCCGCAAGGACCGGGAGCAGGATATCCGGGAGCGCTATGAGCTGATCCAGCGCTTCCTCGCGGAGAGCAAGAAATTCGGCGCGCAGCGGCGGGCGAGCGAGGGGCTGGCTGCACGGATTGCCCTTGGCAATCTGGCCCGCAATGCCGGATATGCCGATGTTACCCGGCTGATGTGGGATATCGAAGCCCGCAAGCTGGATGAGCTGAAGCCATACTTCGAGCCTCATGCGCTGGATATCGACACCTTCGCCCAGCTGGTCATTGATGAGCAGGGTCAGAGCGAGCTTGTCATTACCAGCAAAGGCAAGGTGCTGAAATCGGTGCCTGCCCGCCTGAAGAAGGATGCCTATATCGAAGCGCTGAAGGAAACGCGGAGCGAGCTGACGGCCCAGTTCCGCCGGGCGCGCCTGGAGCTGGAGCGCTCGATGGAATCAGGCAGCAGCTTCACGCTGCAGGAGATTACCGGGCTCAGCCGGAATCCTATTCTGGCGCCGCTGCTGCGCGGTCTTGTTCTGAAGAGCGGCAGCGCGCTGGGCTACTTCGCGGCCGGTCTTCCTGCGCTGGCGGCTCCATCAGGAGAGCAAGCTGCTCTTACGGATAAAGATGAGCTATTCATCGCCCATCCGCTTGATCTGTATCACAGCGGGCAGTGGAGCCTATACCAGAAGGATCTGTTCGACCGGCAGCTTAGCCAGCCGTTCAAGCAGATCTTCCGGGAGCTGTATCTGCCGAATGCGGATGAACTGGCGAATGGCGGCGTATCCCGCCGCTATGCGGGTCATCAGGTGCAGCCGCGCAAGACAGTCGCACTGCTGAGAGAGCGGCAGTGGACGGTCAGCTATGAAGAAGGGCTGCAGAAGGTATTCTATGGCGAGAATCTGATTGCACGGCTCTATGCCATGGCGGACTGGTTCTCCCCGGCCGATACGGAGGCGCCAACGCTGGAGACGGTCGAGTTCTTCGACCGGACTACGTATAAGAACGTTATGCTGGATGAGGTGCCGCCCCGCCTGTTCTCAGAGGTGATGCGCGATGTGGATCTGGTAGTGAGCGTAGCGCATGTGGGAGGCGTTGATCCGGAGGCCAGCCTGACGACTATAGAGATGCGCCGGGTTATCGTCAGTGAGTCCCTGCGTCTGCTGAAGATCGCGAACGTCCGCGTGGACGGAAGCTATGCCCGGATTACCGGGACGCTGGGCGAATATGCAGTGCATCTGGGCAGCGGCATGAGCTATAAGCAGGCCAGCGGGGCGCTGCATATTATCCCGGTCCATTCGCAGCACCGCGGCCGGCTGTTCCTGCCGTTCCTGGACGAAGATCCGCGCACGGCGGAGATTCTCTCCAAGGTCGTGCTGCTGGCTGAGGATACGAAGATTAAAGACCCGGAGATTCTGGCGCAGCTGAAAGCTTAAGCAGCTGAGTCTGAGCAGGATGGGGTGAGTCGTACGGCTGAGCCTATGCTTCAGCCGCAGAGAACCTATAGCAGGTATGCAAAAAGCACCGGCGCTGAAACTCAGGGCGCCGGTGCTTTTTGTTGTATAGGAAATTAAATAATATAAAAAACGCGGATAACTCCGAAGAAGCGGCTAAAGAAGCCGGGAACAGCATTGGCAAGGGTTCGGCCGCGGCTAGGCGGCGTTACGCCCAAGGAATACCGGCTGAAACGGTCGCTGGAATAGGCTTCATATTTCCCTTACGGAATCCCGGTTAGCGCTGCGTCTCCTGCAGAACGGACCGGGCTTATTGCTGTCTGGAGAGGATATTCCGGTAACCATTCAGAATAGTAAATGTAAAAAGGAGGGGATTGATGTGACAGCTAAAGAATTGCTGGCAGACCATATCTGCGATCTCGAGGAGCAGCTGCTGAGTAATCCGGTGCGCACCAATCCGGCAGCGGTGTCGCTGCTGATCGCAGATGATTACACTGAATTCGGAAGTTCAGGCAGGGTATGGCGGAAACAGGATCAGGTTGGCGAAGGGGGAGCATGTGAGGTACGGATGACCTTGAGTAACTTCGAACTCCATACGTTGTCTGAGGAGGCTGTCCTAGCTACCTACCGGACCTTCAATGAAGATTCCGGCATTCACTGCCTGCGCAGCTCGGTCTGGAGGTTGCGCGAGGGACGCTGGCAGATGTTTTTTCATCAGGGGACACCGGTGAAGGATTAACATGCTTAAGTAGAAAATTACAACAGGAGGAAGATCTATGTTTGAATACAAATTTGTGCGAATTAAAAAGAATACGGGACTTATCCAAGTGCTAACGGAGAATTATCAGGAGATTATACATACGCATGCAGCGGAGGGATGGCGGTTCGTTCAGTTTGTTATCATGCCCAGCGCCCAGGCTGTGGGATTTCCGGAATATTATGAGCTGATTTTTGAAAAGAAAACGGAGTAGGTCTATTCAGATGTGGTCTAGTGGTACGCGCATCGGTATTTCAACAATACATAGCACAAGCTGCTTGGTTTGGGGTTCGATAGATCACCCTTCCGATCCATGCGGACCCTACAGCCCTTATCTTCCCTCAAAGGATACATTTTGCCGGTTAACGGACCGTACAGCCCTTATCATCAATCCAGCAGGCGTATTTGGGGTGAAAGTCCGCAGATAAGTGCGCTGGTGTCCGTTAGCTTGCGTAAAAACAACTTTTGGCAGAAATAAGGGCCGCTCAGTCCGCAAGCAAACAGGCAGATGCTCCCTAGTGGAAGTGTTGCCTGTTTGGTCTGATTCCTCTGCGGCAAACTACCGGCGATCCCGGATCACATGTCCAAGCTCCGGCGTGATTTCGCTGAATCCGGCCATGTGGCGGGACTGATAGGTGACCGGACGGCTGCTGCCAACCATAATAATATTGCTGAGATCTGCAGTGCCTTCTGCCGGGAGGGCGAAGGTCTTAGTGTAAGGATACACCTCGCTAAGCGTCGAGTGGATAGCACCAATCAGCCGGTCATTATCGCTGCGGCCCATCAGATTCATGATAATCGCGCCATGTCCGTGCAGCTTATCCCGGGTAAGCCTGAAGAACTCCAGCGAGGTGAAATGCGCCGGCGTTCCGGCAGCGGTGAAGGCATCGAGCAGAATGTAGTCATAACTCCGGTCTGCTTCATTCTCCAGCAGGCTGCGGCCATCACCGATCAGGACATTGTCCTGATTGTAACCAAAGTGGGTTCTGCTGTATTCCACAACCTGCTCATTTACCTCAGCGACCTTAAAGCGCTTCTCCGCAAAATACCCGGCAATCGTTCCAATCCCGTGCCCGATCAGGAACACATCCTCGAAATAAGGATCGCCCGCCTCCATTAGATGGATCATCGCCCGCGGATATTCAAAGACGACCCGGCGGGGATGCTCCAGATCCAGCGCGCCTTGAATCGCTTCACCCGAGAACTGCAGCACCCGGAACCGTCCAGTCTCGCCATACAGGCCAGTCGTATCGTAGACCTCAATGTCCTGAGAGTCATTAGTATCAGTAGTAGAAGGGGACAATGGATGCAAGCGGATCAGACTCCTTATACAGATGAGATTCGTTTATATTCGTTCGGGGTGACACCGACAACCTTTTTGAACAATTTATTGAAATAGGCCGGGTCGGGATAGCCGACTTCGGAGCCGATTTCATGGATTTTGAGATCCGGGGCGTTCTTCAGCAGCAGCTTGGCCTTACGGATGCGGATCTCTATCATATAATCCGTCAGCGTGAGACCGGTCTCCTGCCTGAACAGCTTGCTTAAATAGCTTGGCGTAAGATACACCATCCCCGCAAGGGTATTCAGATCTGCGTGCTGATTGTAGTTGGCCGAGATCCAGCGCTTGATTGTCTCTACAGCCGTGCCGGACATCTCCAGCCGGTGGGTACGGATGCTGTTCAGGGCTGAGGCGAAGGAGGAAACGAACTGTTCTTCCATCTCTGCAAAAGCCATACACTTCTCCAGCTGCTCCTCCAGTGACGCGGTAATCCCCTTCCGGTAGGCCCCGCTGAATTCCGGCACTTCATGACGGGCAAGCTCCCCGATCTCCCGGCAAATCCGGAGGATCTCTTCTGGATACACGGTCCTGGGCGCAAGCTCCGAGAACAGCTTATGAATCCATGACAGAACACCTTCGACATTCAGAATCTGCAAATCATGGACCAGTGGCTCACGGTAAGCCGCCAAAAGCTCAGACCCTGCCTGATCCGGCAGGATCAGCTCTTCAATAGTAACATAATGCAGCGGCCGGGATTGATAAATCCCCCGGTCACAGCCCTGCCTGGCCTCCAGATAGGCAGCTCCAAGCTTGGCTGAATCGGCATAGGACCGGCTTATGCCCACATGGAGCCGGTGGCCTGCCCCCGCAGCTTGCATAGACTCCCGTATCTCCAGCAGTTGATCCGGTGTCAGCGGCTGCTCAGAGTACCAGACCCAGGCTTCTAGTCCCTGGCGCAGCTCCAGCACATCGAAGCAATCGCTCCTCTCTTGCCGCAGCAAATCAGCACAGGCACAGACGGCTACGGGCGAATCCCCCTTTAGCACGAAGACGGAGAAATAAGCCCCAGGCAAGCTAAGGCTGGAGAGCAGCAATGCCGAAGGCTCTTCGATACGCAGAATGGAGAGCAGTATCCCGGTACGGTGCCGCGCCTCCTTCTCGCGCAGCAGCGTACGTTCCTTATCCAGATTATGGAGTATTTCGAAGAGCTGCTCTTTGTTAATCGGCTTCAGCAGATAATCCACTGCCGAGCTGCGGATGGCTTCCCGGGCATAATCGAATTCAACGAATCCGCTCATCAGCAGGGAACGGATATGGGGGTGACTGGATTTGAGCAGCCGGATCAGCTCCAGCCCGCCAATCTGCGGCATGCGGATATCTGTAATCAGGACATCGAACTGGAGAGAAGGAAGCTCGTCCAGCAGCTGTTTGCCGTCAGGATAGGTCCGGATGACGGCGAATTCGCTGCTCTCCTTGCTGATCATCCGGGCCAGACCCTCGCGGATCAGGACTTCATCATCTACGATTACAATACGCAGCAAGCCGGGTAGCCCCTTTCAAAAGATATAATGTGCAGGTTGCCCTGTTTCCTGTTAATCTTCAATACGCTGGGTGAGATTCCCGATTCTTAGCATGACGCGGGTGCCTGTGCCGGATTCGCTCTCAACTCGCAGCCCATACGGGCTGCCGCTCGCAGCCCATACGGGCTGCCGTAGTCCAGCCGGAGCCGTTCATTCACATTCCGCAGGCCAATGCCGAATTTCTCGCTGTCCGCCCCGTCTGTCAGGGTATGGTTCAGTGTGCGCAGTGTAGCTTCATCCATGCCGACCCCGTCATCTTCGACGCTGAATACGGCACTTCCGCCCTCTAACCAGCCGGTAATGCTGATGGTGCCTGGCCCTTCCTTGGGCTCCAGGCCGTGAAAGACGGCATTCTCAACGATCGGCTGGAAGACCAGCTTAATCACCGGCAGGTCCAGCAGGGCATCCGGGACGTCTATCTTCAGGCTGAATTTATCGGGAAACCGGATCTGCAGCATATCCAGATAATTGCGCGTATGATCGAGCTCCTGCCGGATGGTTACGGTCTCTTCGCTGCGGACAATTCCGTAACGCATCTGCATCCCGAGCAGATAGGTCAGCTTCGCCACCCGCGGATCATCGCTGCCTTCGGCCAGCATACGGATGGATTCAAGGGTATTATAGATGAAATGCGGATTGATCTGGTTCTGCAAGGCCCGCATATCAGCCCGTTGCTTGCGTTTCTCTGTCAGCTTCACTTCCTGGAGCAGATCCTTGATGCGGATGATCATCCGGTTGAAATGGCTGCCCAGGATGCCGATCTCATCATTGTACCTGGGATGCAGCCATACCTCCAGATTGCCATGCTGTACCTGCTTCATCAGGCGGACCATGGACTTCAGCGGCTTCGTCAGGGCATGGGAGATGAAGGTGGCGACGATCAGGGCAAAGGCGATAATCGCCAGAGTGGTGAGAAGCTGCGCATTGCGGGTGGTCTCCACCGGTGACAGGATACGCTCCAGCGGGATGGAGACCAGTGTGGTCCAGCCTGTTTTGGCCGATACGGTGTAGACAGCAAGAAAGGTCTTGCCGTCCAGCGTAATCTGAAAATGCCCCCCGGACCCGCTTACGTGCTGGAGGAACTTGTCCGTATGCTTCTCCAGCAGGCCGGAGCCGCCGCCCCGATCATCCGGGCTGGCGTATAGGAGTCCGCCCTTATCATCGACAATCAGCGTATTGCCCTGGGTTACGGCATTGACCGGGTCAACGATGCCCTTGAACAGGCTGATATGGATATCGAACACAATAATGCCGATCTTCTGGAGCGAGCTGACCGAACTGACGGTACGCAGAATGCTGAAGACCTCCCGGCGGTCCCCGGCGTTCACACGGATCGTATGCCTGCCCTGAACTACGGGGGCTACGCCGGACTCGGTAAGGCTCTGCCACTGCGCCAGCCGCTCCTCCGGGAACAGCTCGCTGATTCCCGAGCTTTTGTCATAATAGACAGAGCCGTATTTATCCACCAGGTACACAGCAACAATCTCTGCTTTTGTATGATTCAAATAGCTTAGGAACATCGACATGCCTGTGTTTTTGTCCCAATCGGTCCCCTGCTGCTCCAGATAATACTGGACATCGGTGTTGTAGAGCGGGAGCGCAGTATATCTCTTGAGGTCCTCGACATAACGGTCAATGGTCCCGGAGGCGCTGTCTGCCATCTGTCCGGCACTGGCTGTTGCATTAACCAGCACGGAGTTGAAGGTGGAACGGGAGGAGAGATAGCTGACATAGGTGATCGGCAGGGAGATGAGAAAAATAAACACGACAATCAGCTTGCGCTCCATGGGCAGATTGGCCAGGAACAGCCAAAGGGTCCGCGGAAATCTCCGGAGATAAGATACCACTGCTGTTGTTCCTTTCTGTACAATCCCCTATTTCACGGCGCCGTTCGTTACGCCTTCGAAGATATAACGCTGCAGGAAGAAGTAGAGGATGACCGTGGGCAGCAGGATCAGCAGGATCGCCGCACAGATCAGATTCCACTCACCGGAGTTGACCCCCTGAAAGCGCATGAGGATCGTCGTCACCACACCCAGGCTCTGCTTGGGCATATAGAGATAGGGGATGTACATGTCATTATAAATGCTGATCGTCTTCAGGATGACCAGGGTGGCCGTCGCCGGTGTCAGCAGCGGGAAGATGATCGAGCGGTAGATTTTGAACAGGGAAGCCCCTTCAACCATGGCATTCTCGTCGAGATCAAACGGAATATTGCGGATGAACTGCAGATAGAGAATGATCTGGATCACATCGGCCCCGATATAGAGCACAATGGGAGCGCCGAGCGTGTTGTAGAGCCCCATATTTTTGATGATGCCGAAGGTGGCGACCTGGGTGGTGATGCTCGGAATGATGGTGGCGATCAGGTACGCACCGAACACAACCGGCTTCAGCTTAAAAGAAAAGCGGCCCAGTACATATGCCACCATTGTGCCAAACAGAATGTTCAGGGTCAATGTAATTATAATGATGATCAGGACATTGCCGAAGCCGCTGAGCAGCCCGCCGCGCTGAAAGACCGCGATAAAGTTGTCGAAGTTCAGGAAGCTGTGCGGCAGAGCCATAGAGCTGCTGCTGTTGAACTCCTCCGTGGATTTGAACGCATTGACGATCACGACATACGGCGGGAACAGCACTACGAAGACGCCGATCAGCAGCGTGAAATATTTGAACAGGTCTTTGAAGCGCAATTTGGAATGTTCCATGGCTATTTCTCTCCTCCCCGGCTAAGAACCAGCTGTTGTACCAGAAGTACGATGACCACAAAAAAGAGCAGGATAATGCTCATCGCCGAGGCCAGGCCGTAGTTATTGAAGGCGAACGCTGTGTCCACCACGCGCTGGACATAAGTCTGGCTGGCGCCCGCAGGGCCGCCTTTGGTGAGTACGAAGGGCAGGTCGAATACTTCAAGCGCTCCGGTAACGGTCAGGAACAGGTTAAGCTGAATGACGGCCTTCATATTCGGCAGGGTAATTCTCCAGAGGGTCTGCATGGAGCCAGCGCCGTCAATTTTGGCCGCTTCATAGATGTCGCGCGGAATGGCCTGGAGGGAAGCAATGTAAATCACCATATTGTAGCCCATGAACCGCCAGAAGCCGGTGGAGGCGAGCGAGTAGTTCACAAGTCCTTCGGTGCCGAGCCAACTGGTCTGTCCAAGGCCGGTCAGGCCGATGCTGTTCAGGAACAGATTGAGTGAGCCATTGGTCGTGTCGAAGACATAACCGAACATGAAGGCAACGGCAACACCATTCATAATGTAGGGCAGGAAGAGCATGATGCGAAAAGCGTTCCTTCCCCGCAGCCTGCTGTTCAGCACAACGGCGAAGTAGATGGCTACTATATTCTGAAGGATGCCCATGACGAAGTAGGCGAAGTTATGGGTGAAGACTTTGAAAATATCGGGAGTGTTAAACACCTCGCGGTAATTATCGAGGCCGACCCAAGGCTTCTCGGGGCTGTAGCCGTCCCAGTTGGTGAAGCTGTAATAGACCAGCTTCAGCGCCGGATAATAAGTGAACGTGGCGAGGAGGATCAGCGGGATCAGCAGAAAGGAGACTATGATAATAGTTTTCTGCTTGTTGTAAGACAGTGTTCCGAACATCGCATACCCTTCTTTCGTGAAAGCTTAAGTGGGATTGACGACAAAAGGGATTATCCATGAAAGCGATAATCCCTTTTGCGCCGGAAGTTTAGTGCATCTGGCTGCTTAGTGCAGCAGGGTAAATAACCTGAGTAATCTTCGATGCTAAAGCTCCACTTTGTGGGGCTGTTTTAGTAGCCGAGGTCTTTCTTGGCTTTGGCCCAGGCTTTATTCCATTTGTCGAAGACGGTTTGCGGATCTTTGGCAAGCACGAACTCTTGGACCATAGCAGGCAGGTCGAGCTGTGCTTTGTTGGTGATTTCGGTAACCTTGGCGTCATCTACGGTACCTTCCTGCAGGACTACACCCGTCGACTGGAACTCCTTAAGCTGAGTCAGCTTGGATTCTTTGCCTTTGAGCGGGGAGATGAAGCCGGCGAAGTCCTCGTATCCGGATTCTTCGATCATCCATTTCACGAAGGCCTTGGCAGCATCGACATTCTTGCTGTTCTTAGCCACGGCATAGAAGAAGTCCGGGCTGAGCGGAGCCGTCAAAGTGCCCGAGTTGTCATAAGGAAGCGGGAAGAAGCCTACGTTATCGGAAGTGGTACCGGCACCGATCACCTGATTGATGACCCAGTTGCCCAGGAAGTACATGGCGAATTTACCCGATGCGATGTCTTTCTTGGATTGCTCCCAGTTGGTGGAGTTGATGTCTTTTTCCAGGTAGCCTTTTTCATTCAGCTCTCTGAGCAGACCAAGCGCTTTGCCGTATCCATTGTCCATGGTGAACGGAGCATCCTGTGTCAGCTTCTCATTCGGGAAGTCAGGGTTGCCGGCAATCACGCGGGGAACAGCATATACCCAGTCATTAAGCGGCCATTTGTCTTTGAAGTTGGAAGCGAGCGGAACGACACCTTTGGCTTTGAGCTTCTCGCAGGCCGCGAGGAATTCATCCCAGGTCTTCGGAACTTCGGTGATTCCGGCATCGGCGAAGGCTTTTTTGTTATAAACAATCCCCGAAGTGGAGTTACCGGTAGTGATCCCGTATAGCTGGCCGTCAAAGGATTTGAAATCTTTGAAGGTGAGCTGGTCATTCAGTCCGAGATCATCGAGTGAGGCGAAATATTTAGGCAGATCGGAGTTCGGAATGTTAGGGACGAACATCACGTCCGGCAGCTCGCCGCTGGCCATTCTGACTTTTGCCTGCTGGTTATAGTCGGTCTGGGAAGCTTCGAATTCCACCTTGATGTTCGGATATTTCTCATTAAAGCGCTTAACATATTCGTCATACTCTTTGCCGATCATGTCGGTTCTGTTGGTCAGGAAAATGATTTTGCCGCTGATGTCAGCGCCGCCTGCCGCTGCAGGTTCCGTAGCAGGTGCAGCAGTTGCCTCTCCGGCGGCAGTCTCAGGAGCGGTGGTTGCTGCCGGCTCATCTGTAGCCGTTGCTGCGTTGTTATTGTTGTTAGAACCGCAGCCTGTCAGAGATAAAGAGAAGATCATGATGATAACAAAACATAACGAAAATAACTTATTTCTCATTGTGTAGTCCCCTTTTCGTTTATTGTTAGCGTTTACATGATTATTATAGCGTTAAAGCATCCAATGAGAAATGTATTCATTTATTATTTATTGTCTTTATTTGTTCTGTTTATAAGATTATAATTAAGTTATTGCTAACAATAAAATAACAAAATACAATGATGGTAATTAAAACGTAGGCTATTCAACTTAAAGCTTATGCTATTAAAACTTAAAGCGTATACTTCCGATGCGGGTTCTGTACGAAGCAATCTCAGGGAAGTGTACGCTCACAAAACTTTTAGGAGGACTTATGAAACAACTGCACATCAACCTGACGAACTGGGAATTTAGAGCCTGTGGAGATGAAGCCTGGCTTCCGGCGGCCGTACCGGGAACGGTACATACGGATCTGCTCCGGAATGGAGTTATAGATCAGCCCTTTTATGGAACCAATGAACATGACCTGCAATGGATCGACAAGAAGAACTGGGAATATAGAACCGTACTTACATTAGAAGAGAAATGGCAGACACTGGCGGTTACGGAGCTGGTATTCGCCGGACTGGACACGTATGCAGATGTATATGTGAACAATGTGCATGCTCTGTCCGCAGATAATATGTTCCGCTCCTGGACCGTGAATGTGAAGGGCCTTCTGCAGGCTGGGGAGAATGAGATCCGCATCGTATTCCGCTCGGTGGTGACCGAGGATCTGCCGAAGCTGGCACAGCTTGGCTATGATCTGCCTGCACCGAATGACCAGTCCGAGCTCGGCGGGCTTCAGGAGCAGCGGATCAGTGTGTTTGCCCGCAAAGCGCCGTACCACTATGGATGGGACTGGGGCCCGAGATTCCTGACCAGCGGCATCTGGCGTGAAGCCGTGCTGGCGGGCCGGGACGTTGCGGTCATTAAGGATCTGTACATCCGCCAGAATGCGGTGAATGCACAGGAAGCGCGGCTGACGGCTGTAGTTGAAGTGGATGCTCCGGAAGCTTGGAGCGGTATGCTGCGGGTAACAGCTGAAGGGCAGGAATGGATGAAGGCAGCTTCGCTGGTTCCAGGCAATCAGGAGGTGGAGCTGGAGCTGGTCATCGATACGCCGCGCCTGTGGTGGTGTAACGGGCTGGGTCTACCTGAGCTGTACAATTTCCGTGCAGAGCTGCTGCAGGGAGAAGAAGCTGTGGCCGTGACGGAGGTTACGACCGGACTGCGGGAAATTAAGCTGGTCCGTAAGCCCGATGAGCGCGGGGCTTCGTTCCATTTTGAGCTGAATGGTGTGCCGGTCTTCGCTAAAGGATCGAATCATATTCCAAATGATAGCTTCATAACTGAGGTTACGGAGGAACGTTACCGTCATGAGATTGCTACGGCGGTGGAATCCAATATGAATATGCTGCGTGTGTGGGGCGGCGGATTCTATGAAGAGGAAGCTTTCTACCGGCTGTGTGATGAGTACGGCCTGCTGGTATGGCAGGACTTCATGTTCGCGTGCAGCATGTACCCGGGAGACGAGCCGTTCCTGAACAATATCCGTGAGGAAGCGGTATATAATGTCCGCAGATTGCGGAATCACCCTTCTATTGCTGTATGGTGCGGGAACAATGAGATTGATTCGGCCTGGTCGCAATTCGAGGAGAATATGGGCTGGGGCTGGAAGGAGAAGCTTAGTGCTGAAATCCGTGAGACCTTATGGGCCGCGTATGAAGAAATCTTCCACAAGATTCTGCCTGAGGCTGTTGCCGCCTATCATCCGGGTGTGGATTATTGGCCTTCCTCACCGCTGCGTGAGCTTACCCGCGGTCAGGATCAGCATGCTACGCGGATTATGGGCGAAGGCGATATTCACTACTGGGGAGTATGGCACGGAATCGAGCCATTTGAGAACTATAACCTTAAGGTTGGCCGCTTCATGAGTGAATATGGCTTCCAGTCCTTCCCGGAGCTGAAGTCGGTGCTCAGCTATGCAGAAGAAGCGGATATGGAGCTGGAGTCGAAGGTGATGCTGGCCCATCAGAAGAACGGACGGGGCAATCAGCTGATCAAGGAATACATGGATATGTACCTGCCGCAGCCTAAAGATTTCAGAGGTTTCCTGTACATGAGCCAGGTGCTTCAGGCAGAAGCGATCCGCATCGCGATTGAGAGTCACCGCCGGAACAAGCCTTACTGCATGGGCACGCTGTACTGGCAGATGAATGACTGCTGGCCGGTAGCTTCCTGGGCGGGTATGGATTATTACGGGCGCTGGAAGGCGCTGCAATATACCGTGCGCAAATCCTTCAAGGATGTGCTGCTGTCCATTGACGGTACAGACGGGGAGACGCTCAAGGTTCACGCTGTCTCCGACCGCCGTCAGGCGCTGGACGGTGAGCTGGTGATTCGGCTCCATGACTTCAGCGGCGCCCTGCTGCGGGAATGGTCGCAGCCGGTAACTGTGGCTGCGGATTCGGCAGCTGTGGTATTCACGCTGCCGGTTGCTGAACTGCTGGCAGGCCGCGAGCCGGCACAAGTGCTGCTGGTGGCTTCCCTGGTGGAAGGCGGACAGGTGCTGGAGCACAAGGAGCATTACTTCGCGGCAGCCAAGGATATTCCGCTGAGCAAGCCGGTAATTACAGTGACGGAAGTGCCGGGCAGCGCCGGGAAGAGCTTCACGCTCAGCAGCGATGTGCTGGCTAGAGGTGTGCATCTGACCGTAGAAGAAGAGGGCATCTTCTCCGACAACTTCTTCGATCTGCTTCCGGGCGAGCCGAAGACGATAGAGTTTGCGCTCAGCGGAAGCGGTGAGGCGGACTTCACGCCGGCGGCTCCAACGGGGCTGGTGGTCCGCTCGATGGCGGATTATATCTAAATAATAAGAAGCGGGTGCTACGCTAACCTGCATCCTTCTATTAACCGCTGAAACGGATTCCGTCCTTTGATGGACGGGATGGCCGTTTCTACTTGAGGAAAGCGGGCAGGCTTGCGGACTGACAAGACCTTATTGTTTGAAATAAAGCATTATTCTCACTCTTGCGGACTCAGAAGACCTTAATTCCCGCTCAGGAGGCCATTTGGACGATGAAGAGGTGCAATAGGGGCTTCTGAGTCCGCGTGGAAGGGAAAAGTGGTATTTTCAGCGAAATAACGGCTCTCCAGTCCGCATGGACTTGTTTCGTAGAAGCAGGCGGGGCTTGTGAAGAACAAAGAATGTTGAAGAACTTGGAAGTGGAAGTAGTGGAAGTAGCAGAAGTAGCAGTGGCAAAAGTAAGACTAAGAGTAGAAGTAGAAGTAGGAGTAGGAGTAAGAAGTAGAAGTAGGAGTAGGAGTAGGAGTAGGAGTAGGAGTAGGAGTAGGAGTAGGAGTAGGAGTAGGAGTAGGAGTAGGAGTAGGAGTAGGAGTAGGAGTAGGAGTAGGAGTAGGAGTAGGAGTAGGAGTAGGAGTAGGAGTAGGAGTAGGAGTAGGAGTAGGGGAAGTAGCAGAAGTAGCAGTGGCAAAAGTAAGACTAAGAGTAGAAGTAGAAGTAGGAGTAGGAGTAAGAAGTAGAAGTAGGAGTAGGAGTAGGAGTAGGAGTAGGAGTAGGAGTAGAAGCGGGTAGTGGAAGTAACAGAAGTAGTAGTGGTAGCGGTAGCAGTAGCAGGAGTAAGAGTTGAGTAATAGTAGAAGTAGCAGAAGTAGTAGTGGTAGCGGTAGCAGGAGTAAGAGTTGAGTAATAGTAGAAGTAGCAGAAGTTAGAGTGGCGGCAGTAGAAGTAGTAGCGGTAGTAGAAGTAGATGAGCGCCGAAGACCGGCAAGACCGCAGAAACTTCGGGTTACCGTTGGGTGACTGGGCGGAGTTCGGCTTATCGTTGGGTGACAAGGCGGAGGTTCGCGCGTGTTGTAGGGCCGAAGCAAATAGTAAGTGGAAGATATTGGATATTAAATAGTAGCTGCAGGTTGTAGCTGTAGGTAGCAGGTAGTAGGTAGAAGGTAGCAGATAATTAATCCTTAGGAGAGAAGGAATCAGGGCCATGGCGATTTGGGTTCAGGAAGACAAGGGGATATTCCACCTGCAGAGCACAGGGATGAGTTATGTGATCGGGCTGGTGAAGGGTTATCCGGCGCATCTCTATTGGGGAGGGCGGCTGCGTGAGGGCAGCAATCTGGACGGTTTGCTCCTGCCGGTGGCCCATGGCTCGCTGGACCGGCTGCCGCAGGAATATCCGCAATATGGAACCGGGGATTTCCGCGTTCCTGCCTATCAGGCCAAACTTGAGGATGGAACACGGGTCACTGAGCTGCGCTACAGCGGGTACCGCGTCACGGAAGGCAAATCGGAGCTTGCCGGATTGCCTTCCGTGTATGTGGAATCGCCGGAGGAAGCAGATACGCTTGAGCTTATCCTGAAGGATGATTACGCCAAGCTGACCGTGAAGCTGCGATATACGGTGTATAAGGAACGGAATGTCATAGCGCGTTCCGTGGAGTTCGCCAATGACGGCCCGGATACGCTGCAGCTGCAGCGCGCCCTTAGTGCCTCCGTGGATTTCCCGGCGGCTGACATGGATATGATCTACCTGTCCGGTGCCTGGTCGCGGGAGGCCCGGATTACCCGCAGACGCCTGGAACAGGGCAACTCTGCAATCCAGAGCCGGCGGGGAATGAGCAGCCATCAGCATAATCCGTTTGCTGCATTGGCCAAGGCCGGAGCCGATGAGAACCAAGGTGAGGTGTTCGGCTTCTCCCTGGTATACAGCGGTAACTTTGAAGCTGAGACAGAGGTAGATCCCTTCGGAAGCACCCGGTTTACCATCGGTCTGAATTCCTTCGATTTCTCCTGGAAGCTGGAGCCGGGCGGATATTTCCAGACCCCGGAAGCCGTTATGGTCTATTCGGGACAAGGGATCGGCGGGATGTCTAGAACGTATCACCGCCTGTACCGGACCCGTCTCTGCCGAGGACAGTACAGGGACAAAGAGCGTCCGATTCTGGTCAATAACTGGGAAGCCACTTATTTCGACTTCAACACCGACAAGCTGGAGGCGATTGCCGCCGAAGGGGCGAAGCTCGGCATTGAGCTGTTCGTGCTGGACGACGGCTGGTTCGGCAAACGGGATGCGGATAATTCCTCGCTGGGTGACTGGGTAGAGGATCTGCGCAAGCTGCCGGGCGGGTTGGCTGACCTGGCGCAGCGGGTGAACGGCCATGGGCTCAAATTCGGCCTGTGGGTTGAGCCGGAGATGATCTCGCCTGATAGCGATCTGTACCGCAGCCATCCGGACTGGTGTCTGCATGTGCCGGGCCGCCGCCGCAGTGAAGCACGCTGGCAGCTGGTACTGGATTATACCAGGGCTGAGGTACGGCAGTATATTTTCGAGTCGCTTAGCCGTATCTTCTTTTCAGTTCCGGTAACCTACATTAAATGGGATATGAACCGCTGTCTGACCGAGATCGGCTCGGCGCAGCTTCCGGCAGACCGGCAGGAAGAAACTGCGCACCGTTATGTACTCGGGCTGTACGAACTACTTGAACGGCTGACGTCGGCATTCCCGCATATACTGTTCGAGAGCTGCTGCAGCGGGGGTGGACGTTTCGATCCCGGCATGCTCTACTATATGCCGCAGACCTGGACCAGCGATGACACCGATGCGGTAGAACGCCTGAAAATTCAGTATGGCACCAGCCTAGTCTATCCGGCCAGCTCCATGGGAGCACATGTCTCTGCGGTGCCGAATCATCAGGTGGGCCGGTTCACGCCGCTGTCCTTCCGGGGTGATGTCGCCATGTCCGGCAACTTCGGTTATGAGCTCGATCTGACGAAGTTCACTCCGGAGGAGAAGGAACTGGCGAAGGCGCAGGTGGCGAATTATAAGGTAATCCGCAGCCTGGTGCAGCAGGGCAATCTGTACCGGCTGGAGAGCCCGTTCGAGGGCAATGATACAGCCTGGATGTTCGTCTCGGATGATCAGCGCGAGGCGCTGGTCTATTACTTCCGGGTACTGGCCATGCCGCACCCGCCGCGAAAGATGCTCCTGCTCGGGGGCCTGAACCCGGACCTCGACTACCGTATTGAAGGCAGCGGCGAAGTCTACGGCGGGGACTGCCTGATGCAGGCAGGTCTGCTGCTGCCGGAGCTCCAGCGGGACTTCGTGAGCGGCTGCTACCACCTGAAGGCTGAAGGATAAACAGCAGGCAGATCATAGGGGAAAGGGGAAGCCGGGCAAACCTTGGCTTCCCTTATTGCTGTATAGAAAACTGCAGCATGTGAATAATTAGGGAGGTGGCAAAGGGGGAGCAGCAGTAGCAGATGTAGCAGCTGTAGCAGATAAAGCAAATGAAGCAGAAGTAGCCAGACGTAGCAGAAGTAGCAGAAGTAGCGGCAGTAGCAGATGTTGCAGATGTAGCAGTCGTGGTAGAAGTAGCAGAAGTAGAAGACGTAGCAGATGTTGCAGATGTTGCAGATGAAGCAAATGAAGCAGACGTATCAGAAGTAGCAGATGTAGAAGACGTAGCAGATGTAGAAGACGTAGCAGTCGTAGCAGATGATATAGTAGTAGCAGAAGTAGCAGAAGTAGCAGAAGTAGAAGACGTAGCAGATGATACAGCAGTAGCAGACGTAGCCAGACGAAGTAGCATTAGCAGATGCAGCAGGAGCAGCAGGAGCAGCAGTAATCCCTTTGCTGTTATTTAATGGTTTTTGTAAGCTTCGGTTCGGATCTGGAATTAAGCAGGTTAACTGTAAACAGGCTGAACTTTATTTCCCGAGAACTGCGGCTGAGTCGGGTTAATCATCCGCTGATAGATAAAACGCACTTAAGATTTGAACTTGAAGCTTAGTCGTCACTGCGGTGAACATTTGGACTTCCGGCCGCTGTTGTCCCCAGATTTCTTGATGATTACGGCTGTTCGCGGTGGAAATCCGGTGACTGATTATGCTTCCGTAGCGAGCTTTCCTGGATTTGAACTTGAAGCTTAGTCGTCACTGCGGTGAACATTTGGACTTCCGGCCGCTGTTGTCCCCAGATTTCTTGATGATTACGGCTGTTCGCGGTGGAAATCCGGTGACTGATTATGCTTCCGTAGCGAGCTTTCCTGCGGAAAGCTTTCAGGCGGGCGCTATCTCTCCTACAGTTCCAAATTCCCCCTCCGCTTCTTTCGCTTTTTGCCAGTTTATTCGGAGAGTAACCCGTGTGCAGCGTATAGCGGTTAATTGTATTTACTGCAACTAAAGATCGGAAAAAAAACCGGATTCCCGGGTTAACTGTATTCTGTACACTTAAAAATAGCGGCAGCACTTCTTTTGCGGAATTTAGGGATTTTTAACTGTACAAAATGCAATTAAAACGCCCGCAGCGCGATAAATGATCGTTTTAGTTGTACGAAATACAGTTAGAACAGAGCTGGAGTAGAGCTGGAACGCTGGTCTAGCAGCGAACTGCTGCAATCCAATTCCAGTAAAGCATTTAGTGTGAGTCCGGTGTGAGTCCGGTGGTAATGCGGTGTCGATCCGGAGGAATTCAGTTCATTCCACATCACTGTTAACCAGGCATCGTTCGGGTTTGGCGTTACTTTCATGTTATATTCAGCTTTTTTCTTGCCGGAAAAGCTAGAATTATGTATAATAGCAATTATTATCGATGTGAATGTACGATATTCTGTTTTCGAAGGTGGTTTCATGGCAGAACTGGAAAACAGCGAGCAGAAGAAGAAGATGTGCCAGATCTACAATGAGATCTCCAAGGAATTGTTTGGTTTCGGGACGACCCTGCTCCGCGTTACTGTCGATCAGCGGGTCATTACCTTTCACGCCAAGCACCGCAGGTCTCCACGGTCGACCGCCTTGGAAGGGGAGGCGCCGGAGCTTAAGCAGGAAGTGGACTTCCGGATGTCGCTGCTGTTTAAGAAGAGATTCAAAGAACGGCTTGAAGCAGAGATGGGCTTAACGATTGAGGTTCTGCTGAGGGATTATGATGCACCAACCGGATGGGCTTTTACCAATATGATATTGGCCGGAGAATGAAGCATTTCAGTCATTGAATTTTGAATATCACGGATTTTTGCTTTTGATCTATCTTAAGCGAAGACCGTCCTTCTATAACGGGGTAGCTCTTTCCTTTGTTTATACAAAGAAAGGTGTTCTTGTTCCTACAAGAATGCTTTTCTTTTTTTTGTGAAAAAATAAGGCAAACCAAGTTTTTATTACCAACAGGAGGTGCTGCTGATCCGTTGTCTGCTGCCGATTGCTTAATGGAAGACTGACAGAACATGCCGTATGTATAGGATGACCGCTGGAATTGTACCGCATATTTAATTACATTTGGGAGGTTATTTACTAATGAATAAATTAATGACTACAGGCCTTGCTCTTGCTTTGACTTCTCTGCTTGCCGCTTGCGGCAACAACAATACCGCTGCGACAAACGGCGCCGGTACGGACAATGCAGCTACACCGGAAGCAACATCTGCGGGTGCGCCAACGGAATTAGTGGTCTCAACCTGGGGATTCTCGGAGGATTTCTTCAAGGAAGCTGTCTACGCTCCTTTTGAGAAAGAGCATAATGTCAAAATCGTCGTCGAGATCGGCAACAACGCCGAGCGCCTGAACAAAATCCGCCAGGGCAGCTCCGATGTAGATGTAGTCTATCTGTCTGACTATTATGCGCAGCAGGCTATCAATGAAGGTCTGTTCGAAACGATTGACCGCAGCAATATTCCGAACATCGATAAAATCTATGATATTGCCAAAGCACCGCTTGGCGAAGAATATGGTCCGGCGTACACCGTTGGCCGTCTGGGAATTGCCTATAACCCGGCACTTGTTGATGGAGAAGTGGGTTCATGGGCAGATATGTGGAGTAAGTTCGACAAGAACCTGGCGCTGCCGGCGATTACTGCCACAGCGGGTCCAATGATTGTGGATGCGGCATCGCTTGTGTCGGGCGGTACAGAGTTCAATGAAGACGGAGCCTTCACGAAGCTGAAGGAGCTGGACAGCAGTGTGGTCAAATATTACTCCCAGACTTCGGAGTATGTAAATATGTTCGGCCAGGAGGAAATTGCCGGCGGTCCGATTATGGAAATGTACTTCAAGGATCTGCAGGCAGCCGTGCCGGATGCCAAGTTCGTAGCACCGTCTGAAGGTGCTTATGCCGTAATGAATACGGTCAACGTGGTCAAAGGCAGTGACAACAAGGAGCTTGCTGAAGAGTTCATCAACTGGCAGCTGAGCCAGGAAGTGCAGGAGAAATCGGCCAAAGCCAAAGTCGATTCCCCGGTGAATACCGGAGTGGTGCTGACGGATGAAGAAGCAGTAGGCGTAACGTACGGTGCAGAGGTAATCAGCAAGCTGCGCAAGCTGGACATGTCCTTCGTGAACGAGCATATCTCCGTGTGGACAGACCGCTTCAACCGTGAGATTGGCGGCTAAGGATGACAGGGCGTAAAAAAGTCATTCTCGATGTAGATACAGGGGTGGATGACGCGCTGGCAATTATGCTGGCCGTCACGAGCGGACAGCTCGATATTCTGGGGATCACCACAGTCAGCGGCAACGTCTCGCTGGATCAGGCGACCCTGAATACCTGCAAAATTCTGGAGCTGCTCGGCGTATCCGGGCAGATTCCAGTCTATCGTGGAGCGGACAAACCGCTTGTCCGTGATACCGTGTTCGAACACCGTGTGCACGGCTCGGACGGCATCGGCGGTGCACTGCGCGACATGACGGTAACGAAGCAGGCGGAAGCAGAGCGGGCGGAAGACTTCATCATCCGCCAGGTGCTGGCACATTCCGGTGAGGTCACGCTGATTATGACCGCGCCGCTGACCAATCTAGCCCGCGCGCTGCACAAATGTCCGGAGCTTACGCAGCATGCCGCCGAAGTGATTGTGATGGGCGGTGTGGTGCAGGGCTTCGGCAACATTACGCCGACCGCGGAATACAACATGTATGTCGATCCGGAGGCGGCCAAGCTGGTGCTGGCTGCGGGCTTCCCGCAGCTGACGCTGGTCGGGCTGGATGTAACCCGCCGGGCGCTGCTCAGCGCGGAGGATATCGCGAAGCTGCGCATTCCGGCGGTTCGCGAATATGTGGAGCAGAGTACGGCGGACTACCGTACGCGCTATTTTGAACGTAACGGTGTGCAGGCCTGTGCGCTGCATGATCCGCTGGCGGTAGGTGTGGCGCTGAACCGGGAGTTTGTTAACGTGCAGAAGTATTATGTGGACGTGGAAACCCGCAGCGAGCTATGCGACGGGCAGACCGTCTGCGATTTCCAGAACAGGCTGAACAAGCCGGCCAATGCCGGCGTCTGTCTGGAGGTGGACGCGCCGGCTTTTCTGGAGTGCTTCATTAATAGCCTGAATAGCTTGAATCAAGAACCGAAGAAGGACGGGAGTCATGAGAATGAATAAAAGAGTGCTGCTTCTCCTGCTGCCGGGCCTCTTATTCCTGGCGGCCTTCATGCTGGTCCCGATCACGCTGACCATTGCCTCCACCTTTGTGCAGGACGGAAAGCTGACGCTGGAAGGGTATTTGTATTTTTTCCGTGACGGGTACTTTAACCGCATCCTGCTGACTACGCTCCGGGTAAGTGTGGTGACTACGCTGGTCTGCATGGTGCTCGGGTATCCGGCGGCTTATTATATCTCGCGGGCCAGCGCGCGTAAGAAGAGCCTTCTGCTTGCGCTGTCGATTTTTCCGCTGCTGACCAGTCCCGTTGTGCGCTCGTTCAGCTGGATGATTATTCTCGGCAAAAAGGGGCTGATCAACTCCTTCCTGGTGAACACCGGATTGATCGCGAAGCCGCTCGACATTCTGTATACGCCAACCGCGATGATGATCGGGCTGGTGCATCTGTTCCTGCCGCTGATTATTATTACGCTGCTCGGCGTGATGGAGAATCTGGACCATGAGCTGGTCCGGGCGGCGCGCAGTCTGGGTGCTTCCCCGTTTGCGGCGTTCCGCAAAATCACCTTCCCGCTGACCGTGCCGGGACTGATCATCGGCGGGATTCTAGTCTTCGTCGGCAGTCTCACGGCGTATACCACGCCAGCGCTGCTCGGCGGTAAGGAACGGGTGGTCTCCACCTTCCTGTATCAGAACGCGATGACGCTGAATGACTGGCAGGCGGCTTCGGTGATCGCGGTAATTATGATCGTTATTACATTTGTGGTGGTTGGGCTGATGAATGCCTGGGCTAACCGCCTGAATCCGAAGGGGTGAGAATATGAAGGAAGGTAACCGCATGCTGTCCCTGTACACGCTGCTGGTCTTTATTTTTCTGCTGGGTCCGCTCGTGATCATCTCCATTACTTCCTTTGAGCCGGGCACGGTCCTGAAATTCCCCCCGGAGGGCTTTTCGCTGAAGTGGTACAAGAACATCTTTGAGGTCAGCGCCTTTATGGAGACCTTCAGGACTTCCATTGTAATCTCGCTGCTCGGCAATCTGCTGGCGCTCCTGCTGGGTGTGCCTGCGGCTTACGCGCTGAGCCGTTACCGGTTCCGCGGGCGGGACACGCTGAATGCGGTATTCCTGTCGCCGGTGCTGATTCCCGGGATTGTGCTGGGCTTCACACTGCTGCGTTATCTGATTGTGGTGTACAATCTGCCGATTGTGGCGGGGCTGCTGATCGGACATACGGTGATTATGCTGCCTTTTATTATCCGGGTGATTGCTTCGAGTCTGGAGAATTTCGATTTCGCGGTGGAAGAGGCGGCGCAGAGCCTGGGGGCGACCCGAGTATACACTTTCTTCAAAGTCGTGCTGCCCAATATCCGCTCAGGAATTCTGGCGGCCATTCTGATCGCTTTCCTGGAGTCGTTCAACAATGTGGATATCTCCGTGTTCATGACGGGGCCGGGGATCAGTACCCTGCCGATTCAAATGCTGACCTATGTGCAAAATTACTTCGATCCCACGATTGCCGCGATTTCGGTCATTCTGATGGTGCTCACGGCAGCGCTGATGTTCATCATCGAGCGGCTGATGGGCTTCGCCTATTTCACCAAACGATAACCTATTCAATGATAATGGGGGCCTAAAGCAATGTCACTACTCAGTCTTGAACATGTATCGGTTGCTTATGACAACCGTTTGATCTTAGAGGATTTCAACCTGTCGCTGCAAAAGGGCCAGCTGCTCTCGCTGCTCGGACCCAGCGGCTGCGGTAAAACTACCACCCTGCGGCTGATCGCCGGCTTCCTGAATGCCGAGGCAGGGAATTTCATGTTCTCCGGCAAGGATTACACCAAGGTTCCGGTGGAGAAAAGGAATTTCGGCTTCGTGTTCCAGAGCTATGCGCTGTTCCCGCATCTGTCGGTCTATGACAATGTGGCGTTCGGCCTGCGGCTGCGCAAGCTGAAGGAAGCGGAGGTCAAGAAGCGGGTCACCCGGATGCTGGAGACGGTCAGTCTGGGCGGTTTTGAGAAAAGACTGCCGGGCGCCCTGTCCGGCGGTCAGCGCCAGCGGGTAGCGATTGCCCGGGCGCTCGTCATCGAGCCGGATCTGCTGCTGTTCGATGAGCCGCTGAGCAACCTCGATGCCAACCTGCGGGTCAACATGCGGGTGGAGATCCGCCGCATCCAGCAGGAGCTCGGCATCACCACTGTATACGTCTCCCATGACCAGGAGGAATGCTTCTCGATCTCCGATCAGGTCGCCGTTATGAATAACGGCAAGATCGAGCAGCTGGATCATCCGGCGAATATTTTCAAATATCCGGCCAGTGAATTTGTGGCCCGGTTTATCGGGTTCGGGAACTTTATTGCTTTTGACGGGCGGAATGATGAGGGTTCGGATATTGAGCTGAGCCGTGGTGAGCTGAAATTCCAGGCGGCTAAGCGGCCGGGCGGCGAGGGTAATACCGGACTGCTCGGAGCGATTCGTCCCGACGATCTGCAGCTGCTTGGCGGCGTGGCGGATACGGGCACGGGTATGGAGGGGAATGCTTTGACCGGCAAAGTGCAGGTCAGCACGTACCTCGGCCGCAGCTACCAGTATCAGGTAGAGACGGAGCTTGGGGTATTTACGGTCAATCAGGAGATGGAGCAGCCGTTCATTCAGGGACAGCAGGTCACGGTTTATTTTCCAAAAGAGAAGCTGGTGCTGGTGCAGTAGCGCGTCATAAGGAGCATACACGATGAATACAGATCAACTTATACTGAACGCTAAGGTCTACAACAGTTACTATAAAAGGTTCATGGCGGCGAATGTGGCCGTTAAGGAAGGGCGCTTTCTCTACGTAGGTCCTCTTGGCGCAGAGACGTTTATGGCTGCCGAAACCATTGATGCAGAGGGGCAGTACCTGGTGCCCGGCCTCATCGATATTCATCTGCATATTGAGAGCACGATGATCACACCGGAGACGTTCTCCTACGGTATTCTGCAGCACGGGGTGACCACGATTGTTCCCGAGCCGCATGAGATGGCCAATGTATTCGGGGTAGAGGGCGTCCATGAGATGATCCGGGCCAGCCGGGATTGCCAGGTGGATATGTTCTATGCGATTCCGAGCTCGGTGCCGGCGACTCCGCTGGAGACTACGGGCGGCTCAATTGAGATCTCTGATATCGACGAGCTGATGGAGACGCAGAGGATGATCTGCCTGGGTGAGGTCATGAACTTTGTGGATGTGATCCGTGATCCTGAGGGAAAAAGCAACCGCATCCTCCAGCATGTCCGCAGCCGCTATCCGGGCCTGGTCATTGAAGGGCATACGCCGAAGCTGCTGGACCTCGATCTGCACCGCCTGATCTATGCGGGGATTGATTCCGATCATACCCACCAGAGCATCGAAGGGCTGACCGCACGGATCGCGGCCGGGATGTTCATCGAGATCCAGGAGAAATCAATGACACCTGAAGTCGTGGATTATCTGATCGGTCATCCGGTCAGTGAGCATTTCTGCTTCGTGACGGATGATGTCATGACCGATTCGCTGGTGCAGACCGGCCATCTGGATCACCTGGTCCGCAAAGCCATCGCCATGGGCATGACGCCGGAAGACGCAGTCTATGCGGCTACGTTCACCCCGGCGCGGCGGATGAAGCTGGATGACCGCGGCGTGATCGCACCGAACAAAACCGCCGATTACCTCCTGCTGTCCGATCTGGACAGCTTCGCGATTGAGGCGGTGTACAAGCGGGGCTTGCAGGTCTATGACCGCAAGCAGCCGCAGGCACAGGTCGTGAGTGAGCCGCAGTTCCCGGCTCACTTCTATAAGAGTGTGCAGCTGGAGCCGCTGGCGGAGGCTGACTTCACGGTGCCTGCTACGCTACCGGACGGGCGCTACGGCGCCCGCGTCATGATGGTCAACAACGTGTCCACGTTTACCGAGGAGAAGCATGTGGAGGCCGGAGTGAAGGACGGCCTGCTGCAGTGGGAGGAGACCGGCTGCGGTCTCATCGCGACCTTTGAGCGGTACGGCAAGAACGGCAACCGCGCCTATGGCCTGATCGGCGGAGACACGATCAAGCGCGGCGCGATCGCGACTACGTATTCGCACGACAACCACAATCTGCTGGTTGTCGGACATAATGCGGCGGACATGGTATTGGCCGCCAATACAGTGATTGCGGAGCAAGGCGGCTTCTGCGTCGTTGAAGGCGGTGAGGTGCTCGCGCTGCTGTCGCTGCCCGTCGGCGGCATCCTGACCGAAGCGCCGCTGGCCGAGACTGCGGAGCAGGTGCTTGCCCTGCGCACGGCGATGGAATCGCTGGGCTATAATCACTACAACCCGATTATGTCCATCAGCACCCACTCGCTGCCGGTCAGCCCGGCGCTGAAGATTACGGACCACGGCCTGATTGATGTCGGAGCCGGCAAGGTAGTGCCGCTGCTGTTCCCGCTTGGGGAAGAGTAAGGGGAGCCGGGGATTGCAGCGGGATTAGGCGTAAGAGTTGGCAGAGGAGCTGGAAGAAAAGCTAGCTGAAAGGCTTGTAGAGAAGCTGGATGTAGAGGTAGCAGAGGCACTGGCAGAAGAGCTGGAAGTAGAGTAAGCAGGCTGGCAGAGAAGGGTGTCCCGGTGGGATGCCCTTCTTTGTTATTTAGCAGTACCTCTGAATTCACCGCCGGAAGTGGGCTGGATGGAGGGATGGAGGAATGAAAGGGATAAATCCCACTAAATCCGCTGGAAGTGGGCTGAATGGAGGAATGAAAGGGATAAATCCCACTAAATCCGCTGGAAGTGGGCTGAATGGAGGAATGAAAGGGATAAATGATAAATCCCACTAAATCCGCTGGAAGTGGGCTGAATGGAGGAATGAAAGGGATAAATCCCACTAAATCCGCTGGAAGTGGGCTGAATGGAGGAATGAAAGGGATAAATCCCACTAAATCCGCTGGAAGTGGGCTGAATGGAGGAATGAAATTCGCCGAAAATGGGCGGCAGGCAGGACTCAGGAGCAAAAGTGCCCCTGAATCCGCCGAAAGTGGGCAACCGATGGGACTGAGGAGTAAAGTGCTTTTGGTTTCACCAGGCGTAGGCCATATAGGGATCGCCGGTGGAGTGAAGTGGACTGACAAGCCCTTATTTACTGGAAAAGCCTAGTTTTGAGGCTGAAGCGGACTGAGATTCCGTTAACTTGTGACTTCGAGCTCAAAACGTGGCATATGCGGACACATAGCGGAATCTCAGTCCTCTTACTAGTCGAGGAGTGGCAAAGCCTTGGCAAGTCCCGCCAAATCCGCCAAGTCCCGCCAAGCCCCGCCGTCCCGCCAAACCCCGCCGTCCCGCCAATCCCCGCTAAGCC
>NZ_JUEI01000131.1:0-18179 GCF_000802655.2 Paenibacillus sp. IHB B 3415
TCGGACGCACATTGTATTCGGTTTTTCGCATACATTCGGCTCGTATACTCGATCGTAGGCGCATTGTACTCGGTTTTTCGCATACATTCGGCTCGTCTACTCGCTCGGACGCACATTGTACTCGGTTTTTCGCATACATTCGGCTCATCCACTCTCTCGGAGGCACATTGTACTCGGTTTTTCGCATACATTCGGCTTATCTACTCTATCGTAGGCGCATTGTACTTGGTTTTTCGCATACATTCGGCTCGTGTACTCTGCCTGCCGCCCACTACTTGCGGATTCAGGTGCACTTTGGCTCCTCATTTCCACTTCCTCCTCTGGCCCGCATCCGGTGAAATCAGGTGCACTTTAAATCACCTTACTATCCACTTCCAGTGGACTCGGTGGGACTCCCCCTAAAAAGCAAAAGAGCCGTTCCAAGCAGTCTCCTGCTTAAAACAGCTCTTCCGTTAATGCATCCGCCATTCAACTGTCCTGTTCGATCAGTTGAATCCATTCATTATATTCACTTTGCAGCTTGGCATATTCCGCCTGCAGGCTGCGGTGCTCCTGGGAGAGCTTGTCCAGCTCACCCTGCTGCAGCTCGAACTGGGCCTGAACCAGACGCAGCTGGCCCTGGACGAGCTCGTAGCTCTCGCCGATCTCCCCAAGCTGCTGCGCAGTCTCGCTACGCGAGCGGCTCACGGATTCCGCCTGGGCTTCAGCGTCCCCGGCTTCCTGCTGCCAGATCTCAATCTCCTCACGCAGCTTCGCCTCCTGCTCGCTCCACTGCTGCTCGCGCTGCTGCAGCTCTTCGTACTTCTGCTTCCATGAAGCTTCGTACTCCCTGGTCTCGCGGAGCGCTTCCTGCTGCTCCGCCGCCGCTGCGGCAGCTTCGCGGCCCGCCTCGTACAGCTCTTCCAGACGCCGCGCAGTTTCCTCGCCCTCGGCTTCCAGCAGCTCATAACGTTCCTTCAGCTGTTCGCCATCCTGCAGAATTTCATCATACTGGGCGATCAGCTCTTCATAGCGGCCGCGCAGCGCCGACAGTTCCTTACGGGCTGCCTCTGCCGCTTCCTGGTGAAGGGCAGCTTCCTGCTCCGCCTCAGCACGAAGCTGGGCCTCCAGGTCAAGCTGCTGCACCATTCCATCCGCCTGTCCGCGGAGGGTCTCGACTTCACGCTGCAGCGCTGCCGATTTCTCGCCGGCTTCCAGAAGGTTCATCTCCAGCTCGCCGATATCCTCCATATGCTTGTTCGCAAGCTCCTGCCAGGAGCTTGCTTCGAGCGCGGTACGGTCAAATTCCGCCTGTGTCCGGCTCAGATTATCCGTCGTCTCCCGCAGAGATTTGCGGAGAGACGCAGCTTCTTCCTGCGTCAGCTCATAACGCTGGCGCAGCCCCTCCAGCTCATCATTCAGCAGACCGCTGAGCTCATTGGCAGTCTGCAGTTCTTCCAGCGCCGCACTTAGCTTGTCCGCTGTTTCCTGCAGCGCACTGTTAAGTCCCGCTGCTTCATCCTGCACCTGCACATAACGCTGGCGCATTTCTTCCAGCTCTGCGCTATGCTGCTGCCCCTGCTCTGCCGCAAGGCGCAGCTCTTCACCAAGCTGCTCTTCCCGCTTCAGCACAGCTTCGTACTGCGCGAGCAGCGTCAGGCGCGCATCGCGCTCGCCCTTGAGCCCGGCTTCCGCCGCGCGCAGCCGGGACTGCAGCTGCCCGGTTCCGCCGCGCAGCTCACCAAGCTGCTTCTCCAGCTCCTGAAGCTGCTGCTTGTGCCTGTGCTCCTGCGTCCCCTGGGATTGCCGCAGCTCCTTATTCTTGGCCAGCTCCTTCTCAAGCGCTTCGCGCTCTCCGCTGAGCTCACTGGTGAGCGCTGCCTTGGTATCGGCGAGCTCCTTGCTCAAGGTGGTACGGATCTCAACAATCTCACTGCCCATAGACTCCCGGGTCTGGATCAGCTCCTGCTCCAGACCTGCCAACGTCTCCGCTTTCTCACGGTTCAGTGTCTCCCGAAGCTGCTCCAGCTCCTGCAGATGAGCAGCCTTCAGCTCTTCAAGCTGCTGCAGCCGTAACGCTTCAGCCGCTTCCAGCTCCTGTCTTGCAGCTTCGCGGCTTGCAGCCTGCTCTGCTTCGTAAGTCTCCCGCAGCGCTTTCAGCTCTGCTTCGCGCGCCTGCAGTTCATCTGTCAGCTGCCCGCGGCTGGAAGCAGCAGCCTGCTTCTCTTCCTCCAGCAGTTGTGCGTGCATCTGGCGCTCCTGCTCCTGCAGCTCCAGATGCCTCGCGCGTTCTTCTTCCACGGCGGCAATCAGCCGCGCCGCTTCTTCCTTGGCAGCCGCTTCAAGCTTCTCGTATTCTTCCTGCCGTTCGCGCTGCGCCTCCTGAAGGCGTGATACCTCCACGCGCAGCTCGGTACGTTCACCGGTCAGCATATTCAATTCATTCTTGAAATCCTGAACCTGGATAGCCTGCTCTGCCATATGTACAGCTGCAAGCACCGCGATCCGCGGGGTATCCAGTCTGGAATGTGATTTGGATATTGCACGCATATGCTCATCGACATAACGGGCAACCTGCTTCATATATTCAGTGCTGCTTCCGACAAGTTTATAGGAAGTTCCGTATATCTCCACGGCGACACGAGTCCGGTCCATAGCCACAGTTGTGCCCTCCTTTGTATGTGTGCGGATTCTAAGCTGATTTCCTTACTGCTATTGTAGCGTTATTCCTTAACCTTTGGCAAAAAAAACGTGTTCATTTCATAGATTTAAACCGGACTCCGTACTTCACAAGGGTACAGCAAAGCCGCAGTGAATCGGTTTCTAAATGGATTCGCTGCGGCTTTGCACAATTCCTGCTATTTTCTTAATTCTGCGCCAAAAGTTTGCTCCAGGGCAGAAACGACTCTGTCATGCACTTCCACAACCTCTTCATCGGTAAGTGTGCGGTCAGTATGACGGTACAGCAGCGAGAGGGCTACGCTCTTCTTTCCTGCTTCCATTTTGCCGCCGGTGTAGACATCGAACACTTGCACATTCTGCAGCAGTGTTCCGCCATGTTCACGGATGGAAGCTATCAGGTGCCCTGCAGGAACTTCTGCGTCTACAACTACCGCAATATCCCGTTCCATGCCAGGGAAGCGGTGAAGCTCACTGTACTGTAATTGGGCACGCGCCGCATCATATAGCGGCTGCAGCAATACTTCAGCTACATAAGTATCCTCCAGATCCATCTGGCGCTGAAGTTCCGGATGCAGCTGTCCGATGGTACCGATCTTATCGCGGCCTTCAGCCTGCAGCAGGTAGACGGAAGCAGAGCGTCCTGGATGATAGCCTTCAGGAGCATCCCCTTCATAGATTATGCGGTCCGTAAGGCCAAGATGGGCAAATACAGTTTCAAGCGCCCCCTTAAGATCGAAGAAATCTACAGGCTCGGCAGCTACATTCCACTGCTTGGCAGCACGTGTGCCGCTCAGCAGCAGTCCAAGTACCGGCAGCTCACCGGGCTGGCGGGTGAGCACTTCTTCATCGGTGAAGAAGACATTGCCGATTTCGAACAGCGCCAGATCGCCTTGACGGCGGTTGGTGTTATAGAGGGCAATGTCCAGCAGCTGCGGCAGCAGGCTGGTACGCAGCACGCTGCGTTCCTCACTCATCGGCATCGCCAGCTTCACGGAGAGCTTTCCGTCCGCAAGTGCCGGGAAGAGCTTGCTCTGTTCCGGCTGGATGAAGGAATACCCCATAACCTCCTGATACCCGCCAAGAGCCAGCAGGCGGCGGAGCTCACGGCGCAGGAACTGCTCTCTGGTGAGTGCCCCCGGTGTAGTAGTCCCTTCAATTAGGGTTGTCGGGATGTTGTCATATCCGTACAGGCGGGCAATCTCTTCAATGAGATCAACATCATAGCTGATGTCGCCGCGCCGCGTAGGAACCTGAACTTCAACGATTCCCTGGGCAGCATCACCGCACTTGAAGTGCAGACGGCCGAACAGGGTCTTCACTTCCAGCAATGACAGCTCGGTGCCCAGATATTGATTCAGCTTCTCCAGCGACAGGGTCAGCACTTTCTCCTCGGCAGAGGCACTGCCTGCCTGAACAATACCTTCATGTACGGAGCCGCCGGCATAGCGGGCGATCAGGGCAGCCGCACGGTCAAGTGCAGGAATGACGGCATTCGGATCGACTTCCTTCTCGAAGCGCTGGGAAGCTTCAGAACGCAGACCCAGCTGACGCGAGGTCTTGCGTACAGTCCCGCCGTCGAATTTGGCGGATTCCAATACGATATTGACGGTATTTGCTGTAACCTCAGTCGATAATCCGCCCATAACACCAGCCAGACCGATAGCTCCTGACCCGTCAGCAATGACCAGCATCTGCGGCTCCAGCTTGCGCTCCTGGCCGTCAAGTGTTGTCAGCAGCTCGCCTTCATGAGCGAACCGCACACCAATCGTTCCGCCTGCCAGCTGATCGCCGTCAAACGCATGCAGCGGCTGTCCGTATTCCAGCATCACATAGTTGGTAATATCGACGATGTTATTGATCGGGCGTACCCCGGCCGCCATCAGGCGGTTCTGAATCCAGAGCGGGGATGGAGCTGTCTTCACTCCGGCAATATAACGTACTGCATAATGGCTGCAGTATTCTTCATTTTCAATATTGACAGTGATGGAATCCGCTGCCCGTCCGCCTGCTTCCACAAGCTCTGCCGCCGGATCTGCCAGCTGCAGGTCACGGCCCAGAATTGCGCTCACTTCATAAGCAGCACCTATCATGCTCAGACAGTCGGAGCGGTTAGGGGTCAGGTCGAAATCCAGAATCTCGTCGTTCAGTCCAAGCACCTTGAGAATATCCTGGCCGACTTCCGTACTCTCAGGCAATACGAGAATGCCCTCCTGCAGCTCTTTGGGCAGCAGCTTGTCGTTCAGCCCCAGCTCTTTGGCTGAGCAGATCATCCCCTGCGACAGCACACCGCGCAGCTTGGCTTTCTTGATTTCCAGTCCGGGCAGCTTAGCGCCAACCAGTGCGACAGGAACCTTCTGTCCCGCTGCGACATTCTTGGCACCGCACACAATCTGCAGATCCTCGCCCTGTCCGGCATCCACGATACAAATATTCAGCTTGTCGGCGTCCGGATGCTTCTCTTTGGATTTCACATAGCCGGTTACGATTCCGGAAATCCCTTTGTTACGGCGTTCAACTCCGTCAATCTCAATGCCGGCGGTAGTGATTTTGTCCGCGAGTTCATCAGCGGTCACCCCGTCCAGCGATATATAATCAGCCAGCCAGGCGGTTGATACTTTCATTTTCGCACACTTCCTTTTGTTTCAGATGTATTTATCTCCATGCCGTGTGCTTGACGCGCTTGCCAGTAAGCCGCTGCGCGATCTTTCCTTCCTGCTTCAAAACTCTCTGTTAATAGTGCCCCTGCAAGGAATATTTGGACTTCCGGCCGCTGTTGTGTTTGGATTTCCTGATTCAAACCGCTCTTCGCGGTAGAAATCCAAACACAAAGGCGAACGCTGACGCTCCTTCCAGTTCCAAAATCCCCCTCCGGTTCATTTTTAACAGGTATAGAAACAGCAACTCAAAATCTACTGCAACCCTTTCAGCCCCACGCACCCCGCACACCCGCCAAATCTCTAAATCCCCTTGAACTGCTTCACAAAACCCATATCATTCGTGTAGAAGTAGCGGATGTCATCGATGCCGTACTTCAGCATCGCGATCCGTTCCGCGCCTACGCCGAAAGCGAAGCCGCTGTAGATCTCAGGGTCGTAGCCGCCCATCCGCAGCACATTCGGATGTACCATGCCGGCACCGAGGATTTCCAGCCAGCCGCTCTGCTTGCAGAGACGGCAGCCTTCGCCGCCGCATTTGAAGCAGCTCACGTCTACCTCAACACTCGGCTCGGTGAACGGGAAGAAGCTCGGACGCAGGCGGATGCCTGCTGTAGGACCGAACATTTCCTTCATGAACTGCAGCAGGGTGCCCTTCAGGTCGCTCATGCGGATATTGCGGCCGATAACCAGGCCTTCAATCTGATGGAACTGGAAGGAGTGGGTCGCATCGTCGTCATCGCGGCGGAATACTTTGCCCGGACAGATGATTTTGACCGGAGTTTCGCCATTCATAGCCTGCATGGTGCGGATCTGCACCGGAGAAGTCTGTGTGCGCATCAGAAGATCTTCCGTTAAATAGAAGGAATCCTGCATATCGCGGGCCGGATGGTTCTTCGGCAGATTCAGAGCCTCGAAGTTATAGTAGTCTGTCTCTACTTCCGGACCTTCTTCAATCCGGTAGCCCATGCCGATGAAAATATCCTCAATCTCCTGAATTACGCGGTTCAATGGATGAATACCACCTTGCGGCAGGCCGCGGCCCGGCAGCGACACATCAACCTTCTCTGCATTCAGGCGGTTCTGTGTCTCCTGCTGCTGGAAGATTTCCTGCTTTGTACCGATTACCTCTTCAATGGCACTGCGCACCAGATTGGCCACCTGGCCGATCACCGGGCGTTCTTCCGCGCTGAGCCCGCCCATGCCGCGCAGAACCTCCGTAAGCTCACCTTTTTTGCCAAGGTATTTGACGCGTAAATCATTCAGAATCTGCGGATCGGTTACCTCCTGCAGCTTAGCCAATGCCTCGGCCTTCAATGCTTCCAATTTCTCTTTCATGCCTTGTACTGCCCCCTCAAATCTCGTATTGTTCAACAAAAAAAAGCCTTTCCTCCCGGTAAAGGGACGAAAAGACCGTGGTACCACCCTTGTTAGACGGCTGCGACGCTTCCCTTAAGAGCAATATTCCCTCTTTCGGACCGGCGGAGACCTGTCTCACTTTAACAGAAATAACGGTCTGCGGCCGGTCTCCCCTACTGTCTCCCTCAAGGCGAACTTGAATGGAATTCAGGGAACTGCTCCGGAGTGAACTTCGGCAGCTCTGCTCTCTTAGAAACGCTCTCAATCTGCGACGCTTCCTCCCTGTAAGCCAGCACTGCGTACTCTTCTCCATCAATGCATTTATGCGGATTGTGTCAAATACACTCGATCTTCCAGTTCAGAAGATATGTCTACTTATTATATGCAAAAACAGCCCTTTTGACAAGTTGCACAATTGTAGGTTAATTTTTATCTTCCTTTAAGCTTCCTTTAAGCTTCAGCGCCGTTTGAAGGACTTTTTTTCAGCGAACGTTCAGCCGAATTTGATATTTTCCCTATTGAGAAAAGCCTGGCTGTCCTTATTTGAATGCGGCAGCTTTGAGATCGTATCGGCTTTTATACAGGGAGGGAATTTCATGCTTAAACGAAGAAAGGCATTTGTTCTGCTGTTACTCAGTACATTTGCTGCAAGTCAACTCGCGGGGATAGCGGGAACCACGGCGTTTGCTGCCACGGCCAGTACCCCCACTGCCAAAACAGCTGCCACAGTAACGGAAGTCTCCACACTCACCGGCCTCAGCGCGATTAAGCTCGGCACTACGCTTAGTGTGAAGCTGAGCCATGTAGGCATTCAGAGCCAAACCGGAGGTAATATTCTCACCTATACACTCACTTATACTAACAATGCTGGCAGCAGTGTCAATCTGGTTGACTATTTCTCCAAAATTGTGACTACCGGCGGAAGCATCATCAAGGGAATCCCGGTCAGCGCAGACAGTGCTGTCAAAAAAATTGCTGCGAAGCAGAGCACCAGCATTACATATTATGCGAATATTGGAACAGCCGCCTCGGCCAAAGGGCTTAAAGTCAACATGTACGGCTGGAACTTCAGTGCCGCCAATTTTGAACAGCGCATAGGTACTTTTACCGTTCCTTCTAACTACTCGCTGTCCGCCCTTACGGGTGAGTCCCGCAAAGTTGAACTTGGCAGCATACCGGTCAACACCAAAGCTGAGTCTGCACAAATCTACAAATATAACGGCAAGGTCTACGCCAAGGTTGGACTCAGTATAACGAATCTGGGCACCAAAGTGCTCACAGACCCAGGCTACAGCCTGTACCTGAAATCCTCGGGCGGCTCTACCTTCACGCTCACGCTGGATGACAGCAGCTCTGAATACAAGATTCAGCCTCAGGAGAAGAAGACGCTCTACTATATGACTGAGATTCCCTCCTACATGAACGTCACCAAAATGACACTGCAGATCGCCAAGCTGGATGAAGGGCTGAAGCTCTATCTTCCGGTCTCCTCCTATTCCCTTCCTGCTGCGGGTACAGCTGATTTCACCGTGGCGGCTGGCTATACCAAGAAGATCTCCATCGACAGCAATATTGTAGACATGAAGCTCGCGGACGCAAGTGTGCATGCAGACAATGGCAATGCCGTATGGAGTTATCAGCTCACCCTTAAAAATGCCGGCACCAAAGCAGTAACTTTGCCTGCGTATGAGCTTGCTGTCAAATCCGCTGAAGGCTATACCTTCCCGGTAACAACGACTGCGTTCAGCTCCCTTACCTTGAAGCCGCTGGAAGAGAAGCTGATTGAACTAACCGCCAGCGTTCCGCTTGAACTGGCTCAGGATACGCTCGAACTGCAAATGGTTGCCCCTACGGGCAACAGCACCAGTAGCACCAGCAGCACCGGCAGCAGTGAGAGCAGCAGCAGCAGCAGTTCAAGTAAAGTAATACTGCCTGTAGCCTATTTCAAAATCCCTTATTCCCTGGCAGGCAATACTCACATCGCTACAGAGAACAGCATTACCAACAGCTACGGCACCTTTGGCGTCACACTGAATTCCCTGCAGCGTCTGCCATGGGGCAGCGAAGATATCGTACAGGCCAAGGTCAGCATCAGCAACCATTCCTCCAAAACAATCACTCTGCCTGCACTTACCGGTGTGCTGAAAGTGGATCTGACGGATTTGAGCTCGTCCTCGCAGCTGTACACGGAGAATACAGGCACTGTTCTGGCACCCGGAGCCAGTATGCAGGTCTCGGTGCTTGCCCGCGTGCCTTATACGCTTAATTTCAGCCAGGCCCAGATTATTCTGCAAGAGACTTCCGGCACCAGCACTACCCAGTTCCTCTCTCTTGGCACAACGGACGGGCTTAGCAGCGGTATCACACCGTTGGCTGCAGGTGAATCGTTCAAGATTACTTCGACCGGCAAAAAAGCCAGCGTGAAGGAACGTTCAACCCTTGTATACAGCGGAACCAGCAATAACCTCATATACAGTGAAGTAGAAATGAACAGTGAAGAAACGCGGCAGACTGATCTCTCCAGGCTGTATGGACAATTCAAAACCGCAGACGGACAGTATTTCGAAGCAACCGCGGTCCAGTCAGAGAGTTCGACCAGTCCGGCAGGCAAGACCCTGGTTGCTTTCTGGACTAACATACCGGCTGCCGTTGACACAAACGGCCTTCAGCTGTATGTCAGCCAGGAGATTGCAGACGGTAAGCTGACTTCAGCCGGAACTGCGGCTACAGCTTATGTGAATACATCAGCACTGACACTGGCTCCTGTGGTGCCTGCACCTGCTGTCAACCTGACTTCTGTGTCCCTGTATCCTTACACGCTGGCCATTTCAAATTCCACAGGCACCATCACATCAGGCACCACCAGTCTTGCATTGGCGTTTAACTACAATCTCTCGCGGGATACAACTTACCAGATGGGAGCATTCGACCATAAGCTGATTCTGCACATCACTGACCCGTATGGACAATATTTCGAGAAAACGCTGTCCCTTGGAACGGATTTGGCAGTAGGAACTTATGGCTCCTACACTACGACCATTACCAACTCACTGTTCAAGAACTTAAGCGGAGGCACTTACAAGCTCACCCTGTACGACGAATTCCAAGGCCAGCGGACAGAGCTTGGCGGACAGGTCTACTCCATCGATGTTGTGACCAAAGCAGCTTCAACTACGGATACCGGCACTACAGCGGCTGCAGGCAATGACAGCACCGCAGAAAGCGGTTCTTAAGATTCTCAGGTACACCTGGCCCCTTATATTATTTGAGTAAGATGGAGGATCGGAATGAAAAAGAAGAAGAAAATTATTATCGCCTCAGCAGTTGTTGTTGTTGCTATTGCAGGTATTCTGGGCTATGTATTGTGGCCGGATCAGAACCCGCAGGTCAATGCCGCTCCCATGAACACCTCTATGGTGACCAAGGGAAATATCCTCGTCGGTGTCTCCGGCTCCGGTTCAGTTTCGGCAATCAACAGTGAGAGCATCCGCACCAAAGAAGCCGGTGAAGTGGATACAGTCATGGTTAAAAAAGGCGATGTCGTCAAAAAAGGCGATGTGCTGATCACCTTTGTGGCGGGCGATTTCGACGACAAGCTGAAGGAAGCCAACAAATCGCTGGAGAACCTCAAAACAGAGCTTACGAACAAGCAGGAAAACTACAAAACGATCGCGATGAATAATGCTACAGATGAAGAGCTGGAATCGGCAAAAACAGCCATTGATAAAGCCAAAAGCGATATTGCCGATCAACAGGATTCCATTGCTGCCATCTATGAGGATATGGTTCCGCCAGATCCGTTAACGGCTCCTATCGACGGAACGATTACAGCTGTAAATATTACGGACGGCGAACAGGCTCAGAATGGTACAGAGCTGTTCACCATGACTGACTACGTTAACTTGAGCGTAACGGTACAGGTGGATGAACTGGATATTCCTCAGATCAAGCTGGATCAGGTGTCAACGATTACGCTAGATGCGCTTGAGGATAAAGAGTTTGCAGGCAAGGTTATTGATATCGCCAAGGAAGGAACCTCCTCAAACGGCGTCTCCCTGTTCAATGTCACTGTAGGCTTGAATGACTCTGAGGGAGTACTGGTCGGCATGTCCGCAGAAGTGGCAATTACCATTGAAGAGAAAAATGATATTCTGACCGTGCCGATCGAGGCGGTATCCGAAGTGAACGGCAAATATTACGTGAATGTGCCTGTGACCGAAGGCGGGGAAGCTGCGGCAACGGACAGCGGTGCGGTTGGCGGCCAGATTCCTAGCGGCGACGCGGCAGGAAGCCAGGCTCCGAGCGGCGGTGCGGCGGGCGGTCAGGTTCCTAGCGGTGATGCGGCAGGCGGTCAGGCTCCGAGCGGGGATGCGGTTGGCGGCCCTCCTAGTGGTGAATGGCAAGGCGGAGAAGGTCAGACAGGCGGCCGGGGCATGCGCAGCGGCGATTACGGCGGCGGTGAATTCCCGGGCGGCGCATCCGGCGGCAGAACCGCAGCAAGCTCAGCATCCGGCCAGAAACGGGTTGCCGTTGAGGTGGGTATTCATAACGAGAGCAATATCGAAATCGTGAGCGGCTTAAATGAAGGTGATGAAGTGATCATTCCAACTGTGATCTCTACAGGCAACACATCCACCCAGCAGACACAGATGCAAGGCGGTATGGGCGGCAGCTTCAGCGGCGGCGGAATGACCGGCGGCTTCACTGGAGGCGGTGCTGGCGGCGGAATGACCGGCGGCTTCACTGGAGGCGGTGCTGGCGGCGGAATGACCGGCGGCTTCACTGGAGGCGGTGCTGGCGGCGGAAGGCGGTATGGGCGGCAGCTTCAGCGGCGGCGGAATGACCGGCGGCTTCACTGGAGGCGGTGCTGGCGGCGGAATGACCGGCGGCGGAGGCGGCTTCTCCGGAGGCGGTGGCGGACGATGAGCACCTCCGAACCGTTAATCCGGGTTCAGAACATGCAGCACAGCTATACAATGGCCGGAGAATCAATGGCGATCCTCAAGGGCCTGACCTTCAACATCGATTACGGTGAGTTTGTTGCGATCATCGGACCCTCAGGCTCGGGCAAGTCGACCCTGATGAACATGCTGGGATGCCTGGATGTTGCGAATGAAGGTGATTATTTCCTGGACGGCCAGGAAATCCGCAAGCTGTCAGACAACAAGCTGGCCCAGATCCGCAACGAGAAAATCGGCTTCATCTTTCAAAACTTCAATCTGCTACCGAAATTATCGGCAGTAGAGAATGTGGAGCTGCCCCTTATCTACCGGGGAATGTCTCACCGGGAACGCAGAGAGGTTGCCCGCAATGCTCTGGTCAGAGTAGGCCTGGAGAGCAGAATTGATCATCGTCCGTCCGAGCTGTCGGGGGGTCAGCAGCAGCGTGTGGCAATCGCCCGCGCCCTTGCCGGCACCCCTCCTATCCTGCTTGCCGATGAACCGACTGGTGCGCTTGATTCCAAGACGGGCAAGGAAGTTCTGGAGATGATCAAGGCGCTTAATGAACAGGGACATACCATTATTCTAATCACGCATGACCTCGAAATCGCCGAGCAGGCCAAACGGATTATCCGGATTCAGGACGGGGATCTCGTTGAGGATCGGAAGGTGCCCCACTCATGATGCTGTATCAGAGCATGAAAATGGCTTTTAAAAGTATTCTCAGCAGTAAAATCAGAGCCTTCCTCACGATGCTGGGCATCATTATCGGTGTATCCTCCGTAATCGCCCTCGTCTCGGTAGGACAGGGAACGACTTCGCAGATTACGGAATCTTTAAGCTCTCTTGGAACCAACCAGCTGACGGTTAACATTATGGGACGCGGGGCAACGACTTCCTTAACCTACGAGGAAGCTCTGGCACTTGGAGAGATTGAAGGGGTGGAGAATGTATCTCCCGTAATCACGGGGAATGTTACCGCCAAGAATGGGACCGAGAACGTTTCAGTATCCGTAGAAGGGATAACACCTGCCTATGAGGAAGTCCAGGATTTCCATGTGCAATCCGGACGGTTTCTGCTGGAGATTGATACAGATTACCGTCAAAAGGTAGCCTTGATCGGAACAGATACGGCTGAAGATCTGTTCGGCACGGATGACCCTGTAGGCCAAAAGGTACAGCTCAACGGAAGCAGCTTCAAGATCGTCGGTCTGCTGGAGAGCAAAGGCTCAACCAGCGGCGGCTCCAGCGACGAGAAGATTCTGATTCCTATTTCAACCGCTGAACGGTTTCTGCAGAGTAAGGGGGTCCGCTCGATTACGATTACAACTACTTCCAACGATAATGTGGAGGATGTGAAAACCGAGCTGGAGTCTACTCTCGATGCCAAATTCAGCGGTGCGGAGAACTCTTACTCTGTCTTCGATTCTCAGGAAATGCTGGAAACGGTGAACGAGACCAGTGATACGCTCTCTATGGCACTTGGCGGAATTGCCGGTATTTCACTGTTCGTCGGCGGCATAGGAATCATGAATATAATGATTGTCTCCGTTAACGAGCGGACGCGGGAGATCGGAATCCGCAAAGCGATCGGGGCCAAAAAAATCAACATCATGATGCAGTTCATGATTGAGTCTGTAGTCTTAAGCGGAACAGGGGGCCTGATCGGAGTCGGGCTGGGGCTTGGTGCCAGCTGGGCTGTGGGGAAATATACAACCATGAATGTGGCGACATCCTGGAACATGGTCCTGATCTCCTTCACATTCTCCCTGATCATCGGGGTTGTCTTCGGAATGATCCCGGCTAACAAGGCAGCCAGAATGCGGCCTATCTACGCGCTGCGAAACGATTAGCATTCCTGTAATAACGAGCCTTATATCTTATTTACTCCATCCGTCCGTCTCGCATTTGGTTGAGGCTGGCGGATTTTCCTGTTCCATCCAACCCTTCCGGGTAAACTTCAGCCGTTTCAGCAAAATTAACTTTTAATTGATCCCGGGAGGGTATCGTTTGCAATAAATGTGGGTAATAGGTCTCAAGGGTAGAATACTTATAGTAGTAAGTTATACATAAATCTTCGTAATAAGTAGCACGTGATATGTCTCAAGCAATTTCCTTCCCGGTTTCCCGGCTCGCTTGACGACCCGTAAATCCGGCAGCAGGAGATGATGAGGCTTATTATTTTTTCAGCAATTGCTCTGCATGAAGGTAGTCCTATATACTGGTGAAAAGAAACCGCGGTTAAACCGGGATTTTTTCTTTCATTTCCCTCCTTCTTCCCCTGCTTATAGGACTCGCTAACATAAACTCTCTTTATCATGCCAGCAAACAGCCATTTGCCGCATAAGGATAAGTTCCGCATGCACCCAAGGTACACCAATGAGATTCGCAAAGTTCTATGCGGGGAGAGGATGACAGTGGCAGTTTTTTCCGAAATCACAAGTACACGCAGATTAATCCTATTATTCACCTCCATCTCCGTTCTTCTGGTTGGCGTCAGCGTTGCCTCCCTGTTATATCTGAATTATACAATGAATAAACTATCGGATTCCTTATACAGTGATGTATACCAGAACTCCGAGCTCTTGCTGAATGCCGACCGCGATCTGCATCAGTCTGCCATCGCGCTCCAGACTTCGCTCAGCGGTAATATAACCGATGCGCAGCGCAGTGTGCTCTCGCAGGAGTTCGAGGACAATAATGCCCAGGCGCAGCAGCGGGTCAGTACTGCCCGTTATAATCTGGACTCTGTAGAGAGTCCATACAATGGAATGAAGCAGAGTGAGCTGCTGCTGGGTGAGCTGAGAAGCGAGCTGGAGCAGTTCGAGACCTCACTTGAGCTCTGGAAGGATAACGGAAGGGAACTGATCTCGCAGCGGGTTCAGAGTGATTGGAACCCCGCGGCCTACTCCCCGCTGGCCGTTCATACCCAGCTCACCCAGGTAAGGGGGACGCTGGATACCGCCGAGGAGCTGATCGACAGCTATGCCCGGCAGGTTATTCTCGAGTTCAAGAATCTGAAAAGCTCACTGTTCGCCGTCTATTCAGTATTCCTGTTCCTGCTTGTCCTGGTTATTATTTATCTCTGCCGCAGACTCATCTCATTGCAGAATGAAATGCTGGAAGAGAAATCACTATACCAGCTGATCGGCGAAACCATGTCCGATTTCATTATTTTGACCGATCACAATGGCCTGATCCTGTACGCATCCCCATCGCATTCAAGTGTACTTGGGTATGTTCCAAGCAAGGGCGCCCCTCTCTCCAATTATATCCGCGAAGCCGAGATCTCCTGGGCCAAGCTGAAGAGTGTCGTTCAGGCTTCACCGCGGATTTCCGAGCTGCGTATGCGTTCGGCAGAAGGGCACTGGGTATGGCTGGAGACCAAAGTCACACCTATCCCGGGAAGCCGGGCTTTCCCTGCACAATTCATGCTGGTATCGCGTGAGATTACCCAGCGCAAGCAATATGAGGAACGGCTGCACAAGCTGGCCTTCTATGATCATTTGACTGCCATTCCCAACCGGGCCCATTTCAAAATGTACATGGAGAATCTGATTAACCAGCCGGAGGAGCGCCGGCAGGAGATTGCCGTAGCTCTGCTGGATTGTGACCGGTTCAAGCAGCTGAATGATACGCTGGGCCATCTGGCAGGGGATGAATTCCTGCAGTTGCTCTCACGGGAGCTGCAGCAGACCGTTAAGGGCTCAGGCCAGGCGTTCCGCATCGGCGGTGATGAATTTGCGGTGGTGCTGCACCGGTTCACAAGTCCGGAAATGCTCGATGAAATACTGGCGCGTCTGCTCCAGCTGTTCAATAAATCCTGGTCGGTCAACAAAGACTCCAGCTTCCATACCTCTGCCAGCATTGGTGTAGCCCTCTATCCGCAGCATGGCAGCAGTATCAATGATTTGCTCCGCGCCGCCGATCTGGCCATGTACCGCTCCAAGAACCATGGCGGCAATGAGGCCAATCTGTACAGCGAGAATGTGGATGAAGAATACACCCGCCAGCCGAAATAGCCTAAGCCCTTCAGATAGAGGGGGCGCATTCCTTAGGAATGCGCCCCCTCTATCTGTTATGCTGAAGAAATCAGCTGTTCATTTGTATAAGGCATGTTTTAAAGCCGTGTAATATTCTTTCACAACTCTTTGGCTGATCTCCGCAGAAGGAAAGTATTCCTCGAACCCATGAAAACATCCCGGGTACAAATGAAATTCTGTCGGCACACCTGCCTGCGTGAGCCTTAATACATAATGAATGGTTTCATCGCGAAACGGATCTAAGTCACCGACGCAGGTGTATGTGGGCGGAAGTCCTGACAAATCGGCTGCCCGTGCCGGTGCGGCAAACGGGGATTCTTGGCCTTGTTCTCCTAAGTACATCTCCCAAGCCAATTGGCTTTTGGCTTTGTTCCATACTCTTTCATCCGTTATTTCGTTACTGGACTTTGTAAGGAGCTGATCGTCAAGCATCGGATAGAGGGGCATTTGAAACATAATCGGAGGGCCGTTTCTATCTCTTGCCAGCAGGGAGAGAGCAGCCGTTAATCCGCCGCCGGCGCTAGGGCCGAATACTGCGATTCTGGATGAATCGCTTCCCAGTGTTTCTGCGTTTTCGGAGAACCAGGTGAGTGCAGCATAGCAATCTTCGAGAGGAGCCGGAAACGGATGCTCCGGAGCCAGCCGGTAATCCACAGAAACGATGACACAGTCGAGCTCCGATACCAGCTGCTGCAGGGTAAAGTCCATCATATCGGCGGACCCCAGAATATATCCTCCGCCGTGAATATATAAGATACCCGGGAGAGATTGATTTTTCACTCTGGGCTCGTATATTTTAATGCGGACCTCCGGCTCCCCTTCTGCACCTGGAACCTTTCTTTCTGAGATCAGGACTTCATCATTAAAGGGCAGCGATGCCGCCATTCCGGCAGTAAACTCCTGCATCTCTTTCCTCTGCGCTGCCAAATTCTCTCGCGTATATACAACCTTTGGTAAACCGGAAAACATATTTTGAAGTTCCGGATGTACTTTTTCCTCCATTCTCCAACCATCCTTTGTAATGCAGATTATTATTCTTTATTGAATGTCAGCTTGTCCATTTCGCCACGCCGTTTGCCCCAACAGCTCCCGCATAGTCTTCATGTACTTCTCTTCCGACTGGGACCATCTCAGCCTTGCTGTTTCTTCAGCGTCCGGACCTGCCAGATAACGCAGCCGGTCAGACGGATCACATGCAGCGGCATACACCTGATCTGCAGCCTGATTCTCATCTGAACTTTCAAACGGATAGTCCAGCATACAGTTCATCATATGTTCGTAATAAGGCTGGTACGCTGGCGGAACGGATATGTTTTGGGTAGCGGCCATGGTGTTCGATGAGAAATTTGTGGTAATCATAGCTCCTGGTTCCACAAGCTTGACGGAGATGTTCTGCGATTCTAGTTCGTACGAGAGTGATTCGGACAGCCCCTCAATGGCATGCTTGGTTGAGACATATACGGCCAGAAGCGGGTTGGAGGCAAAACCTACATTCGAGGTGATATTGATGATTGTGCCGCCGCCTTCTTCACGAAAATAAGGGGTGATTGCCTGAATGACATTCATGACACCGAAGACATTCGTCTCGAAAATCCCGCGGGTAATGTCCATGGGTGTTGCCTCAAATATCGAGAGGATACTGACTCCGGCGTTGTTCACGACGGCGTCGATCCGGCCGAACCTATTGATCCCTGCCGCAATGGCCGCCTCGATGGAAGCTGGCTTAGTAACATCAAGCTCGGTGACGAAAATCCGTTCGGGATTCTCCTCAGTCAAGCGTTGGTCTGGTTTGCGCATCGTCGCGATCACATTCCATCCTTCATTCGCAAACTTCTTCGCTGTTGTATTACCCAGTCCGGTCGAACTCCCGGTGATCAACACTGTTTTGGGCATTGAACATCCTCCTCATTAGTTTGTTGCTGCTCTCTCAGCTTAGCGGATTGAAGCGGCTCTAAGTCAAATTCCATAGTTTCATCCTATTAAATAGGGGATATTATGGACTGGAGGCAAGTTCGGATTGTAGAATATACTAGAGTCACTCTAACATTCAATAGGCGGTGAAACATCTTATGGCTTATACGATTAGGGATATCGTTGAGAAAACGGGCATTACCGCATATACATTGCGTTATTATGAGAAGGAAGGCGTATTGCCGGCTGTTGACCGGGATACAAACGGGGTCCGCCAATTCAACGATCACTACATCGAGTGCGTTGAGACGGTTCAGGCTCTTCGTTCGACAGGGCTGCCTCTGTCAGAAATAAAACAATACGTTGAGTTGTACAAGCGCGGAGATCGTACACTGCACCTAAGAAAAACGATGCTGTTCACCCAAAAGAGCAAAGTGGAGGAACAATTAACACGGATGATAAAAATGCTGGAAAAGATCAATTACAAGCTCGCCTTAATCGATGCCCAAGAAAATAAATTTGACAGACTTCCCTGATAAGTGAATTTTCATGGTGTGCCTTAGAACAAAATCACCCTAACGGGTGAATAACGTTCTAGCCAGCGGTTATTT
>NZ_JUEI01000132.1:0-13060 GCF_000802655.2 Paenibacillus sp. IHB B 3415
TAACCCGGGGAGGTACTTCTACTCTCTTACACAAACTTCTTGACGCTACCTAACCGGACCAAATGTATGCGAAAAACCGAATAGATTTTGTCCATGTTAAGGCAATTGTACCGTTTGTCGTTTGAACATTTGCTGATCACTCACTCCTGCCAATGAAGCGGACTGAGAGGACGCTATTTTGACCAAAAGCCTCATATTGATGCTGATTCGGACTGAGATTCCGTTATCTTGTTCATTTGAGCCACAAATGAAGCCTGATCGGACAATTAACGGATTCTCAGTCCGCTTAGCCGGCAAATCTGCCTGATCTGCCCGAATAAGGGAATCTCAGTCCGCGTCGCCGGCGGGCAGGCTGGTTTAATGAGCCTGCCATCGCCCGACAAGTTTCAGTTGAGAGAATGAATAATCGGTAAGCTCCACTTGATTCGCTCTCCTGGAGATTTGGTTCTCCGGCGGGAGTGTTACTGCGGAGCTCCAGCCGGCATGCTGCATTGCCATATTAACTTTTACTCATGAGCGCAATTTAACCAACTCATCCTTCATATTAGAAATGTACGTCTGTAAAGCAGATGAAACAACATGATAAATCTTTATTTGTTGACGCGAGAAGAATGCTGAGTAAGATGATACAAGGATAAAACTATAATTTGGCGAAGCCTGTAACCACCACTGTTACGTCATCCGATACTATCATGCCCGAAGTGCTCAGCCACCGGCCTGAGCTGGCTACCCTGGACTACGCGCTTAATGACCGGAGCATCGGACTGGCGGCGGCGCGGGACGCATGGAGGGATATGATTGAGCAAGGCGCTCGCGCAGAACATTAAGGGGATTCTCTTGACGCCGGGCTGGGACCGGTCGTATGGTACTAGGGACGGGAGCTGGCATGAGAGTATGGCACCGGGTTATCCGATACCTTCCGCAGCTTCGAAGCCTATGTGAATCATCCGAACAGGCAGGGACATGAGCGGATTGCCGGAGAGCTGCTGGAATGGCTGATCTGACTCCGGTCTCCTGACCGGTGCTGAAGGAGGGGAACTATGAATACATTCATAGCCTATTGCGGGCAAGTCTGGCGGCAGCTCGCAGACAGGTATTACCGGATATCGATCAAGCAGAGGATTCTGTTTTCTTTTATTGTTTTGATAACGCTGTCAATCAGCGCGATGGGCAGCTTCTCGTATTGGATTGCCGCACAGGAGATTGAGGATAATGCCTATGCCAGCAGCCAGGAGACGGTAAGCAAAACCACACAGCTGCTCGATTCCCGGCTGAACGATGTAGCGTTGTCCGTGCAGTCCCTGATGCTGAGCGATGCCTACCGGAAAATGATGATTGATGTATTCAGCCATGATGTGTCGAATTACTATGTGCATCTGTCGGATCTGCAATATGTGCTCTCCCAGGCAACGTTCAATCAGCCGATAATCGAGAACGTGCTGATCGTTACACCGATCGGCGACTTCTACTCCACCACGCAGATCCGCGCGCAGGATAACTCCTTCTACGGCTCGGAATTATACGATCTCAGCAAGGAGCAGCCGGGCGGCTACTGGGCCAAAGGGCATTATGACCGGCTGTTCACGGGCAACCAGCGGGTCATCTCGTTCGTGGTCCGGGGGATCTATGAATATCCGTATACACCGATCAGCAATGTGTATATCGTGGTCAATATCAAGGAGAGCCGGATTGACGGCCTGCTGAATCAGGGCGGAGAGCGGCTTGGCCGGAATTATTACCTGCTGAGCGGCGAAGGGGATGCGGTGGTAGAATCCCGTTGGCCGTTCGGCGGCAAGTTCCCCTGGAAGCCGTTGCTGGCGGCAAATGGGGAAGATGGTGATCAGCAGAATCACTCCTACCGCTATGACGGCAAGGAGTATCTGGTGAATTATAAAAGATCGGCAGTCTCACCGGACTGGATCATCTCCGGCATGCAGTCGCGGGACCAGCTGCTGGGCAAGCTGCAGCGGGTGCAGCGTACAACGCTGTATGTAATCGGCGTCTTTCTGCTGACCACCTGGCTGATCTCCAATCAGCTGACTTCAGCCCTGCTGAAGCCGCTGTTCAAGCTCCGGCGGCTGATGCGCAGGGTGGAGGAGAACCAGCTCAGCGTAGTGTATGAGAGCAGGTACGAGGATGAGATCGCACAGGTAGGCTTCCAGTTCAACCGGATGATGTCGGAGATCAAGGCGCTGATCGAGGATGTGAAATCCAAGGAGGAGGACAAGCGGCAGGCGGAAATCCGTGCGCTTACGGCGCAGATGGAGCCGCACTTTCTGTACAATACGCTGAATACGATCTACTGCAAATCGGTCATGGGCGAGAACGACGATGTGAATGAGATGATTCTGGCGCTGTCCCAGATGTTCCAGATCGGCCTCAGCGGAGGCAAGGATCTGATTTCGCTGGAGGATGAGCTGTCCCATGTCCGGCAGTATTTCGCGATTCAGCAGAAATGCTATGAAGATCTGTTTGAATATACCGTGAGCGTGGAGGATGAGCAGCTGCTGGCCTGCCAGATTCCGAAGATCGTGCTGCAGCCGGTTGTGGAGAACAGCATCCAGCACGGCTTCAGCGACCGGTCCGGGGGAGGAAGAATTGATATTGCGGTGGGCAGGGAGCAGGGCATGCTGCATATTTCCCTTGCGGACAATGGACGGGGGCTGGATGCCGCGAGCGTGAAGCAGGGCATGAACACTGCACCCTTGTCCAAAAAAGGCTACGCCCTGTTCAACATCAGGCACCGGCTGGCGCTGTATTACGGGGCTGACGCCCGCATGGAAATAGACGGAGAACCGGGCAAGGGGTCACGGACGGATCTGTGGATTCCGCTAGGGGAGGAGAGATGAAGATGGAACAGGAGCTGGAGCGGGGGCAGGAGCCGGAAAGGTTCAAGCTGTGTATTATCGACGATATCAGAAGTGTAGTGGAGATGATCTCCCGAAAGCCGGCCTGGCAGGAGCACGGCATTGAGGTCTCCGGCACCGCGCTGGACGGAGAAGAGGGGCTGCGGAAGATCCGTGAGACCCGGCCCGATATTGTGCTGACCGATATCCGCATGCCGAGAATGGACGGGCTGCAGATGACCCGGGCGATACTGGATTTTCTGCCGGACTGCAAGATTATTATTCTTAGTGCCTATTCCGAGTTCTCCTATGCCCAGGAAGCGATCCGGCTGGGTGCGCTTGATTTCGTGAAGAAGCCTTTTTCCCTGGATGAGATTGTGAATGTGGTGCTGAAGGCGAAGGAGCTGTGCCGGCAGGAGCGGCAGAAGACAGCCAGACTTGCGGTAATGGAATCCAAAATCAAAGAAAGCATGCCCATACTGCGCCAGGAATATCTGACCTTCCTGCTGCATCATCAGACAACGGAGGCGGATGCCCGGTCCAGATGGGCGTATCTCGACATACCGCTGGCGCAGCATGATTTCTTCGTGTTTGTCGCTGAGATTGACCATTTCGCGGAGAAGCTGCAAAACCAGCCGGTACAGGAGGTTGAGCTGCTGCGGTTCAGCCTGCATAATATTCTCGAAGAGACGATTTCCGCCTGGACCCGCGGGGTGATTATCCGTGAGGCCACAGACCGCTATGTCTGCATTATCAACGGCTCGGACCCGGACACCGCTGCGCGGATCACGGAGGCCTGCTGCATGAACGTAAGCCAATTCTCACGCAATACGCTTTCGGTCGGCATGGGGCTGGGCGTATCTTCGATTCATGAACTGACAACGGCGTACGGGCAGGCGCTCAGCGCGCTGGGGTATCATTTCTATACCGGCGGCAACGGTGTATACAACTACGGCGATATCGAGAATAAGCCGCTCGTGCTTCACAGCTATTCCGCAGCCGCCGAGCAGGAGCTGCTGTTCGCCCTGCGTTCCGGGAATAGCGGCAAAAGCTTGCAGGTGCTGGATCAGCTGTTCGCAGAGCTGCTGGACAATGAGCTGCTGCCCGAGCCGCGTTATGTTGAAAGCGTGGGCTATGAGCTGAGCTTCCGGATCTGCCGCGTTATGCTGGAGCAGTTCCCGTATGAGCAGGTAGAGCCGCTGGAACGCAGCATTGAAATTATGAGGAACCGCATGCATCCGTCCTTGCAGGATATTCGAGGCCTGCTTGATCACCTGTGCCGGGCGGCCTGCTCCCTGGTGGAGGAAGCGCGCTCGGTAGAATCCACGCGGATTATTCAACAGGCCAAGGCGTATATCCGGGATCATCTGGATACCAGTCTGTCACTGGAGCAGGTCGCGAAGCAGATCAGCCTTAGCCAGGGCTATTTTTCCAACCTGTTCAAGAAGGTGCAAGGGGTTTCGTTCCAGCAGTATGTGATGCATGAGAAGATGGAGAAGGCCAAGGCGATGCTGATTGACGGCCTGCAGGTGCAGGAGATTGCCCTGGATCTCGGTTATGAGCACAGGCGTTACTTCAGTGAGGTGTTCAAGAAGTACACGGGCATGACCCCGTCGGAGTTTAAACTGCATTACCTGGGAAAAGAATAAACAGGAACAAGGGAGGGATTTCCGCCATGGCGGAGATTCGCTCCCTTTTGTGTACAGGGCAGCTTCAGCCACTTCAGCAACTCCCGCAAAAACCTGCCCTCAATGTGGGCTTACCCGCCTTATGTGTAAGCGTTACCCCATCTATAATCAGGTTGTAAGTTAAATTCAGCAGCGATAAATAAGGGGGCACTACCAATGATGAAGCGTATGCTTATGACATCTTTAAGCCTGGTTATGGCACTTGGCCTGGCAGCCTGCGGCAACGGCAACAATGCAGCAGAAGGCACAGGAGATGCTGGAACAGGCGGTTCAGGTTCAGGGGAAAAGACTAAAATCAGCTACTGGACGGGCGACCGCCATGATGCCGATTTTGTGAAAGAAAAGGTTGCCGAGTTCAACGAAACCAACACCGACGGAATTGAGGTGGAACTGGTCGTTAAGGGCGACGACTTCGACACGGCGCTGGATCTGTCCTTCCAGACCTCGGATGCGCCGGATGTGATCCGGGTGAAGGAGAATACCATCCAGACGTTCTACAAAAAAGGCTTCCTCGCTCCTATTGATGAATTCCTCACCGATGAGCTGAAGGCGAAGTTCCCGGCCATGCCGGATCTGAACGAATTTGACGGTAAACGTTACAGTCTGCCGAACTACGGAACGACGATGCGTCTGGTCTACAACAAGGACCTGTTCGCCAAAGCAGGCATTGAGCATCCGCCGACTACCCTGCAGGAGCTGGTGGATACAGCCAAGAAGCTGACGGAAGCGGGCAAGGCGGACGGCGCTTACGGCTTTGCACAGAATTTCAAGAGTCCCGGCAGTGCGTTCGGGCGTTCGGCGCGGGTGATTGCGGAGTTGAGCGGCTTCGGCGGCTTCGGGTATGACTTCAAGACTGCCCGGTACGACTTCAGCGGCTTCGAGCCTATTATCAACGCGTTCAAGCAGATTAAGGATGACGGCAGCATGCTTCCGGGCGTGGAATCCCTGGATATCGATCCGCTGCGGGCACAGTTCGCGGAAGGCAAGATCGGGATGTATCTGTCCTTCTCCTCCGAGCCGGGCGTCTACAAGAATCAGTTCCCGGCCAAAATTGACTGGGCAGCAGCACCGGTTCCTACGATCGACGGCAATGTGAAGGGCGCTTCCGGCTTCCTCGGCGGCCAATGGCTGGGTCTGAGCTCCAAATCGGAGAACAAGGAAGCGGCATGGAAGTTCATGCAGTTCATGTATGAAGATCAGGTGCTGACGGATTATCAGGAAAAAGGCTTCGGTATCTCCATGGTTCCATCGGTCAGCGCGGTAGCCAAAACGCCGGATGTAAGCGGTATCGAAGGGTTCCTGCCGAATAAGTTTGACGGGGTATGGCCGGTCTATCCGGCGGTTGCTCCCGAGGGTATGAAATCGGATGACGCCTTCTTCAAGTACATGCTCAACGGCGGCGACCTGAAAGCGGTTATCGCTGACCTGAACAAGCGATACAATGCTGCGCTGGACAGCGCAATTAAGAATGATGGTGTAAAGGCTGAGCCTGATGCCAGCTTCGATCCGGCCAGCCTGGGCGGCAAGTTCGCCAAATAATCAGCGGGTTGAACATACAGATACAGGTCAGGGCAGCGGGGTGGGGGAGAAGCCTTCTCCATCCTTCTGCCCTGACCGTAAGGGAAAGGAGCCGGGAGAGACCCTATGAATAAAACAAAAAATGCCTTATTCTCATACAGCTTTATCTTTCCAAGTGCCTTTCTGACACTTGTGCTGGGAATCTACCCGATTGCCTGGGCGTTCCGCTACATGTTCTATGACTATAAAGGTTATGGAACCGCACGGTTTACCGGGCTGGACAACTTCAGCCGCATCCTGAAGGATACCCAGTTCTGGGATTCGGTTGTGAATACGTTCATCTACGCAGGAGGCAAGCTGCTGATCACCATTCCGCTGGCTCTGCTGCTGGCCGCCATCCTGAACCGCGGGCTGCGGGGCAGACAGCTGCTGCGGGGGATTTTTTTCATGCCGACCGTCATCAGTACTGCCGTTATGGCTGTAGTCTTCTTCACGATATTCAACTCCTATAACGGAATTCTGAATCAGTTCCTGATCAAGTTCAATCTGTCGGACACCGGCATTGACTGGCTGGGTCCGAAGCATGCGATGCTCACGGTCATTCTGGTCGCAGCCTGGGGGGCGGTCGGGAATTATATGCTGCTCTTCCTCGCCGGTCTGCAGAACATCCCCGAGGATGTGTATGAAGCTTCTTCCCTGGACGGGGCAGGCAAAATCCAGCAGTTCCGCTATGTGACACTGCCGATGCTCGGTCCGGTCATGCAGATGGTCATCATGCTGGCGATCATTACTGCCTTGAAGGGCTACGAGAGTATCATGGTCCTGACAGAGGGCGGTCCGGTAGGCAAGACTGAGGTTATGTTCCTGTACTTATACAAATTATTCTTCCCTGTCGGCGGCGGCAGTGCGGCGGTTCAGGTGCAGGAGTTCGGATATGGCAGTGCGGTCGCCTTCGTGTCCGCGCTAATCGTAGGGATGATTTCACTCATCTATTTCTATGTATCCAGACGAATGAATCAGACCGATTGAGGAGAGACGCGAGATGAGAATAAGAACCATACTGGGCAACACTGTACTCTGGATATTTTTACTGGCTTTTGCTTTTATAACTCTGATTCCGGTCGTTATTACGATACTGGGCTCCTTCAAAACGAATGCCGAGCTGACCACCGGGGCGACCTTCCTGCCAAGCAGCTGGCATTTCTCCAACTTTTCCGAAGCCTGGCAACAGGCGAACTTCTCAAGGTACACCCTGAACAGCCTGATCGTCTCCCTGTCGGTGGTGGCCGGCACTTTGCTGGTCTCATCCATGGCTGCTTATGTGGTGGACCGGATGGACTTTTTCGGCAAAAAAATATATATCGGCCTGCAGTCCTTCACCATGTTCGTTGCCGTGGGGGCGGTGGTGCTGCGTCCGCAATTCGATCTGATGGTCAAGCTTCATCTGCACAGCAGCCTCTGGGGGGTCATTCTAATCCTGATCTCCGCGCATGCTTCGATCTTCTTCATTCTGATCAGCTTCATGAAGGGGATTCCCAGAGAGCTGGATGAAGCCGCGCTGATTGACGGCAGCTCCCTTGGCCGCACTTTTTGGAGAATTATTCTCCCGCTGCTGGGACCCGGCCTTGGTGTAGGTGCCCTGTTCACCTTCCGGGGCGCGTGGAATGAATATCTGCTGCCGCTGGTGTTCACCATGACCAAGCCGGAGCTGCAGACGCTGACTGTCGGCCTGGCGAACCTGAAATACGGGATATCGGCGGCATCCCAGACCCACTACATGATGGCAGGCGCTTGCTTATCCATCCTGCCGATTCTCATTGCCTATCTGTTTGCCAACAAGTCCTTTATGCAGATGACGGCGGGTTCCCTCAAAGGGTAGATGCCTGCTGATGCTGCATGAGCTTAACTATATTCAAGGAGGTACACCCCATGACATTACAGGTTCCTGCTATTCTGCACTCAGCCCCGTTCATTCAGCGCTATCCGGGTAATCCGGTGCTGGATGCATCCAAGGTTCCCTATCCTACCGCACTGGTATTCAATGCCGGTGTAACGAAATTTAACGGCAAATATGTGATGATCTTCCGCAACGACTACGGCTCGCTGGCCGAGCAGACGATTGAGCCGCATCACACGACCGATCTCGGCATTGCTTACAGTGATGACGGATTGACCTGGACAGCCGGCCCGAAGCCGGTATTCAAAATGCATGACGAAGAGATTATCCGCGCCTATGATCCGCGCCTGACCGTAATCGGCGGACGCTGCTATATGTGCTTTGCGGTCGATACGAAGCATGGCATCCGCGGCGGGATTGCCGTTACCGATGATCTGGAGCATTTCGAGGTGCTCAGCCTGTCCACTCCGGATTTGCGCAATATGGTGCTGTTCCCCGAGAAAATCAGCGGCCATTATGTCCGTCTGGAGCGTCCCTTCACTGTATACAGCCGCGGGGGGCAGGACCGCTTCGATGCCTGGATCTCCGAGTCCCCGGATCTCAGGTATTGGGGGAATTCCAGCCTGCTGCTCGCTGTCGAGCAGGTGCCGTTCGCCAATGACAAGGTTGGTCCCGCTGCGCCTCCGGTCAGAACGGACAAGGGCTGGCTGACCACCTTCCATGCGGTGGATATTGACCCGGCGAGAGGCAAGCACGGCTGGGAGCCCACCTGGAAGAAACGGTATACGGCAGGCATCATGCTGCTGGATCTGGAAGATCCGCGTAAGATTATCGGGATGGCCAGGCAGCCGCTGCTGGCTCCGGAGACGGATTATGAGATTGACGGGGGCTTCCGCAATCATGTTATTTTTCCGGGCGGGATGATTCTTGAGGATAACGGTGAGGTCAAAATCTACTACGGCTCTGCGGATACGATTGAATGCCTGGCTACGGCTCATGTGGACGATCTGATCAGCTACTGTCTGAAGGGCTGAGGGCGGGCGATGAGCAAGCTATGGGAGAAGCTGGCCAGTCCTCCGGCAGAATACAGGTCTGCGCCGCTCTGGTCCTGGAATGATAAGCTGGAGCCGGCCGAGCTGGAGCGGCAGATCGAAGAGATGCATGCAGCCGGGATCGGCGGGTTCTTCATGCACGCCCGCGGCGGACTACAGACCCCGTACATGGGCGAAGCCTGGATGGAGTCGATCCGCATCTCGATTGTGAAGAGCCGTGAGCTGGGCATGAACTCATGGTTCTATGACGAGAACGGCTGGCCCAGCGGCTTCGCGGACGGTGAGGTTCCGGCCAGAGGGATTGCCTATCAGCAGAAGATGCTGGCCTGGGAGAAGCCGCCGTTCCGTCACCCGGTGGAAAGGGCAATTGCCTGCTATTCGCTTGAAGCAGCTTCCGGCGAGTACCGTCTACTGCCGCAGGAAGAGAGCGGTGCTGCGGATCTCGCCATGTATTATGAGGTGAATCCGTACTATACCGATACACTAAGCAAGCTTGCCGTAGGCGAGTTTATAACAGCTGCCTACGAACGGTACTGGGAGGAGTTCGGCCAGCTGGAGGCGGAAGGTGCTGCCCTGCCGGGCATCTTCACGGATGAGCCGCAGTTCGCCAGAGGCAGGCTGCCGTGGTCCTTCGAGCTGGAAGAGGCATTCGCCTCGCGGAGCGGTTATATGGTGCAGGAGATTCTGCCCGCGCTGTTCTTCCCTCAGCGCAGCTCAAACAAAGCGCGATATGATTACTGGAGCACGGTGACTGCCATGTTCACCGAAGCCTATGCCAAGCAGATCGGCGATTTCTGCGCTGCTAAGGGCTGGGCGGCCACGGGTCATGTGGTCGACGAGCAGGAGCTGATGCATCAGGTTACTTCCGTCGGCGATCCCATGGCCTTCTACGAATATTTGCAGATTCCCGGCTGCGACTGGCTGGGCCGGTTCGTCGGGGAGGAGCCGCTGGTTCCGAAGCAGGTCAGCTCGGCGGCCCGCCAGACCGGGAAAAAGCGGACGATTACGGAGAGCTTCGGCTGCTCCGGCTGGAATGTCAGCATCCAGGATCTGAGGCGGATCGGGGAGTGGCAGTTCGTCCACGGCATCAATTTCCTCTGCCAGCATCTGCAGGGCTATTCGCTCCGGGGGCTGCGCAAGCGTGATTATCCGCCGTCCCTGTTCTATCAGCAGCCGTGGTGGAAGGATTACCGGGGCTTCAACGACTACTTTGCCCGGCTGTCGATGATTCTTGCGGAAGGAACGGGCCGCGCGGAGGTGCTGCTGCTTCACCCGGTAAGGTCCGCGTGGCTGGCCCAATGCGGAGAGGACACTTCGGCGATTGTGCCTTATCATGAGGCTTTTGCCCTGCTGACCCGCTGGCTCTGCCAGGCGCTCATCGAGCATGATTACGGCAGTGAGAGTATTATTGCGCGGCATGGCCGCGTAAGCGAAGGACAGTTCATTGTCGGGGAGGCGGCGTACCGCACTGTAATTATTCCGCCGAGCCTGACGCTGGACCGGGTAACCGCAGCGCTGCTGCAGGAGTTCGTAGAGCAGGGCGGTCATCTGGTTGCCTGTGGACCTGCTCCGGCACTCGTGAGCGGAGAGGACAGCGGGCAATTGGAACGGCTGCTGCAAAGTGCGGTCCAGCCGGAATGGAATTCGGAAGCACTGCGCAGCGCGGTAGCTGCGGTCTCGGCACCCTTCGTGCAGATTACCGATGAGGCAGGCAAGAAGCTTGCATCCGATACGCTGAATGTACGGTCGGTAAATCTGGAAGATTCGGTGGTCTATTATATCGTCAATTCCGGGACGGAAGGCTGCGGCAATGTGAACATCGAGCTGCGCCAGCGGGGCCGGGTATCACTGATCGATCCGGAAACCGGGAGCATTACTGAACTGGATAGCGAGGCTTCTGCACAAGGCATGCGGGTTGCCTTGCCGCTCTATGCAGCGCATTCCCTGCTGCTGAAGGTGGAGGAGTACGGTGATGCGGATGTGGCAAGGGAGATAGCGGAGAGTATGGAAGCGGCGGAGAGCCGGGAGGTAGTGGAGAGTGAGGAAGCGGCGGAGGGCCGGGAGGTAGTGGAGAGTGAGGAAGCAGCTGTAGTACTGGAGCTTGGCCCGGAAGAGCCGGGAGGTAGTGGAGAGTGAGGAAGCGGCGGAGGGCCGGGAGGTAGTGGAGAGTGAGGAAGCGGCGGAGGGCCGGGAGGTAGTGGAGAGTGAGGAAGCAGCTGTAGTACTGGAGCTTGGCCCGGAATGGATGATTGCTGCCGCTGACCTGAACAGTCTGACGCTGGATACCGCCCGTATGCGGCTGGATGGCGGCGAGTGGTCCGCTCAGCAGCCGGTTATCTTCATTCAGGAGCAGCTGCTGGCGTATGGCCGGGCAGCGGCCGTTGAGCTGGAGTTCCGCTTCCAGGCGGATTCCAGTCTGCTGGAGATGCAGGAGCTTTATCTGGCTCTGGAGCAGCCGGGAGACATGAAGCTAACGCTGAACGGACAGCCGCTGTCTCCGGCAGATTGCGGCTGGTGGCGGGATATCTCCTTCCGCACCCTGCCCATCGCCGGAAAGGTAGTTGCTGGAGAGAATATTCTGCAATTGAGTACCCGGTTCAGTCCCAGCGGTGAGCTGCTTGCCAAGCTCGAGAAGGCGAAGCAGTTTGAAGCGGAGGGCAATAATCTGACGATTGACCAGGAGTTTGAGAGTATATATATCGTTGGCGCTTTTGGCGTAGAATCCGCTGAGCCGTATACGTATGGAGAGCGGCGTGCAGTGTTCACGGAAGGACCTTTCAAGCTGACACGACTGCCCGAATCCGTAACAACCGGTGATCTGGTCCAGCAGGGCTTCCCGTTCTTTGCCGGCACCATCACGCTTGAGCAGAACGTTCATATTAATGAAGGCGCAGCACTTCAGGCAAGCTGGTCCTTCCAGTCGCCGCCGGACACCATTGTGTCCCGGCTGTTCATCAACGGTACAGAGGTGCGGAGATTCCTGTGGGAGCCGTATACCGCTGATATTTCGGGGCTCCTGCATGCAGGAGAGAACCGGATACGGCTGGAACTGACCGGCAGCTGCCGCAATCTGCTCGGACCGCATCATCATATCAAAGGTGAGGTCTACAAGGTAGGTCCGGACAGCTTCAAGGATAAGCCCGGCTGGACCGACAAAGACCTGGAGCCGGACACGCATGTCTATCAGGACCTGTATGCCTTTGTCCGCTTCGGATTATCTTCGGCACCTGTGCTCCGGGGCTAAGGGCAGCAGGCAACAAAACCAACAAAATCAACAAAATTAACAAAACGAAACACCTCTAGACTCCCTGTTAAGCGGAATCCGGAGGTGTTTTTGTTTAGAAGATAAAATCTAGCTCCAATATATTTCTGCGTGCAACAAAAGTTCCATGCCTCAATAGCTGAGCGGACTGAGAGGACGCTATATCTCCAAAAAACCTCTTTATGAGGCTGAAGCGGACTGAGAATCGCTTATCTTGTAGATTCAGGCCACGAATGAGGTGAATTTGCTCACTTAACGGAATCTCAGTCCGCTTGTCCCTCGAATCTGCCTGATCTGCCCGAATAACGGAATCTCAGTCCGCGTCGCTGGCGGGCAGGCTGGTTTGTTGAGCCCGCCAAGCACTCTGCGAACATAGGCACTCTACAAGGCCCGCCAAGTACTCACTGCGAATATTCGCACCCGATGAGCCTACCCTGAAATTACCCTGATGCACCGTTAGGAGTGATTGTCGGTGTGCAAGAGTAATGAGCGGCGAGCTAGAGTAATTGAGTAATAATCAGTGCGTTAGAGTGACTATCGATGCGTAAGTGAGATTACTAAGTGCGTTAACTATCGATGCATTAGTGTGATTACCGGTGCGTTGACTATCGATGATGCGTAAGTGTGATTACCGGTGTCAAAAGAAAATAAAGTTCTAGACTGAAAAATAAAGTGTTAGACTCGGCAAATAAAGTTGTAGACTGAGAAAATAAAGTATGACAATGCTTCATTAAGCTAACGGGCAGGTTAGTTAACAATGTACTTAGATTGATCGAACTGGGCGGTTTCTTTACATT
>NZ_JUEI01000133.1:0-16106 GCF_000802655.2 Paenibacillus sp. IHB B 3415
CTTTCTGTTAACTGTATAAGATAAGCTGAACTAAGGAAAGTATCGGCGGGAGACACGTATACCTATTTTTCACTATTGAATAATTTCCGGCTGAAGTGGACTGAAAATCCGCTATTTGAGCAGATGCAGCGGATTCGCTGTCCATGCGGACTCAGAAGCCCTTATATGACCGATTATGCCTCATTTCGGGCTTGAATGAATAAGATAACTGAATCTCAGTCCGCTTCACTCTCAGGTTTGAGTTATTAACAATTGATCCAACAGCAGAATGTAATGTATTGAAATTTACCGGGATGGCACAAGTTCAATTCGCGGTGTAACCCCGTTCTTATAGACCGGGATGAGCTGCACGGGGCTTTTGCCGGAGTCAACTTCAGCTATAATCAGATTCTGTTCTGAAGTTTCCTCATGCCTGCGGGGCAGCTTGTTATCAGCTGAAATAGGGTGAGCTATAACTGGTGCAGAGGTATTATTGTAATATTTGAGCGCCTCTACATTGTGTTCAATGTGTTCATTGGTTTCATCGGTCACATCCGGCCTTCCGAAGAAGAAAACAGCAGAAACAAACATGACACTTAAGCCTATATCTCTCAGTCGTATGTTCATCATTCACGCCTCCGCAAACAGTAAGATCGAAGCCACAATTATTCCATATTTAAGCACATATACACAAGAACATTCTACCATAAATTTACTATATAAGACGCACTTAAGATTTGAATTTGAAGCTTAGTCGTCACTGCGGTGAACCATTGGACTTCCGGCCGCTGCCCGCGCCCAGATTTCTTGATTATTACCGCTGTTCGCGGTGGATATCCGGTGACTGATTATGCTTCTTTCGCTTTTTGTTATTTTTTTAGTGGTCTTATATAGTACATAGCTATTCCGGGGAAATCTAATGTTGTATTTCCTCCACAGCGCAAAAGGAAACCCGGCCTCTGAACTTCAGGTGCCGGGTTTCCTTTTGCGCGTTTATATCACCATACCTGCTCCAGCTTATCTGCATAGAACATAATAGCCTTGCTGTAACTGTGAATCCCTGCAGCTTTTTGTTATTTTTTTAGTGGTCTTATATAGTACATAGCTATTCCGGGGAAATCTAATGTTGTATTTCCTCCACAGCGCAAAAGGAAACCCGGCCTCTGAACTTCAGGTGCCGGGTTTCCTTTTGCGCGTTTATATCACCATACCTGCTCCAGCTTATCTGCATAGAACATAATAGCCTTGCTGTAACTGTGAATCCCTGCATCGGAAGAGGTTTCGGACAACAGCTTAAGCAGCAGCTCCATCGCCTCTGCATGCGCACCCAGATTATGCAGCGTCATGGCCAGGAAGGCTTTGAACTCCGCACGCTGCGGAAATTCAAGCACGCCCTGCTCCAGTACCTCCCGGGACTGTGAGTACGCCCCAAGCGTCCGGTACGTGCTTCCCAGTCCCAGCATCGCACCTGCCTTCTGCTCCTCATCCGGAAGACCATGAGCAAGACTCTGCTCGTAATAGGACACGGCCTCGCGTTCCATACCGAGCACATCATGCGTCCAGGCCAGCTGATAGTACAGCTCGGCATTGCTGTCATCCGCTGACAGCAGCTGAAGCAGCATGACTCTCGCTTCCTCCGCTTGTCCGGAGGTCCGCAGCGCTATGGCAGCCTCAATTGTACTTGTCACTGGCAACGTCCTCCTTCTTTTGATGTAACTCTGACAGGGAAAATTAATAACTATATAAACCGCTCTTTAGACAATAACCCTACAAGATACCGGTCAGTCGCTGTGAGACTGGCGGAATACGTCAATTCCCCACATTTGATTCGTTGCCGGCTGAATTGAAACTTCTTAGAGTTAGGAAGCTGCAGCGCGGACATAAATGTTGTACGTTTTGCAACTTTGATTCATGAATAACCAGCTGTTCAGGAGGATTGTTGTATAAAATACAAGAATAATCCTGCCAAGCCGCTTGAAAAAGTTGAAATGCTGCCTTTTATACAACAATCGGGGATTTGGGCCGATAGGATGAGGGAAATGTTGTATTTTGGGCAGGATTTTATAACACAATGAGGGGGAGCAGCGGAGATGGGTTTGTCACAACCTTAACCCAGCCCAGCAGCGCTGCAAACCTCACGCCTTGCCCGCGATCTTCTCCGCCAGCTCATTCAGATACGTCCAGCGCTCCATCAGGCGCTCCAGCTCCGCTTCGGCCTGCCGCTGCTTATCCACCAGCTCCTGCAGCTTACCGGAGTCAGCAAAAGCCGCCTCCATCTGTGCCGAGATATCTACGAGATGCTGCTCGGCCTGTTCGATGGCCTCGTCGATGCCCTCGTATTCCTTCTGCTCCTTGAAGGTGAATTTCAGCTTCTCGCGTGACGGCGCGGCTGCTGGCGCATTCCCGCTCTGCTCTACAGCTGCAGTAGCACTGCGGCCTCCAGCGCCTTCAGACTTGCCGGAGCTACCACTGCCGGAAGGTACGTTCTTTGCCAGCCATTCTTCGTATTCACTATAGTCACCGACATGCAGCCGGATCGATCCGTCCTCGAATGCAATCAGCTTATCTATGGTACGATCCAGGAAGTAACGGTCATGCGATACGGTAAAGACTACGCCGGGGAATTCATCCAGATAGTCCTCCAGCACGGCCAGCGTTCCGATATCCAGATCATTCGTCGGCTCATCCAGCAGCAGTACATTCGGCGCTCCCATAAGCACGCGCAGCAGATAGAGGCGTCTCTTCTCGCCCCCGGAGAGCTTGGAGATCGGGGTCCACTGCATCGCCGGCGGGAACAGGAACCGTTCCAGCATCTGGCCGGCGGTGATGACACTGCCGTCGGCAGTCTTGATGATTTCCGCTTCTTCCTTCACATACTCAATCGCGCGCATACTGAGATCCATATCCTGATGCTCCTGGGTGAAATAGCCGAGCTTCACGGTTGTCCCCAGCTGAACCTCGCCGCTCTCCGGCGTAAGCTTTCCGGCGATCAGGTTGAGCAGGGTCGACTTCCCGCTACCGTTCTTGCCGACAATGCCCACCCGGTCCTGCGGCACCGCGATATAGGTCAGGTCCTTAATCAAGGTCCGGCCGTCCATGGATTTTGTGAGATCCTGGATCTCAATGATTTTGCGGCCCAGCCTGGTGGAGGCCACGGAAATATCCATCGAGGCAGATGAAGCGCCGCCTGCACTCTCCTTCAGCTTCTCGAAGCGGTCGATACGCGCCTTCTGCTTCGTGGATCGTGCTTTGGCCCCCCGGCGGATCCACGCCAGCTCGGTGCGGAGCAGATTCTTGCGCTTCTGCTCCGCCGAGGCTTCGCGCTCTTCGCGGTCAGCCTTCAGCTCCAGGAAGCGGGAATAGTTCGCTTCATAGCGGTACAGGCTTCCTCCGTCCAGCTCCAGCATTACGCTGGCTACGCGCTCCAGGAAATAACGGTCATGCGTAACCATCAGCAGGGCGCCGCGCCGTTTCTGCAAATATTGCTCCAGCCAGGCTACGGAATCCGTATCGATATGGTTGGTAGGCTCATCCAGAATCAACAGCTCTGAAGGCGTAATCAGCGCTGCGGCAAGCGCTACACGTTTGCGTTGACCGCCGGAGAGGTTCTCCATCCGGGCATCAAATTGTGTGATCCCAAGCTTGGTCAGGACAATCTTGGCTTCGCTCTCAAGCTGCCAGGAGCCGGCGGCATCAATGGCCTGCCCGATCCGTACGAGTCTGGCTTCCAGCCCGGAATCACCCGGATTCTGCTCCAGCAGAGACATAATCTCCATGTACTCCCGCATCGTGGCCAGCTCCGGATCATCTCCGGCGAAAACCTGCTGCAGCACGGTATTGCCAGGCTCATACGGCGGATTCTGCGCCAGATACTGTACACGCACGTCATTGCCGATGGCAATCTGCCCTTCATCTGGTGTATCCAGCCCGGCGATAATCTTCAGAAAGGTCGATTTCCCCGTTCCGTTGACGCCAATGACGCCAATCTTGTCCCTGTCGTCCATGCCAAAGGATGCATCACGGAATAACGTTTTCTCCCCGTAGCTTTTGGAGAGGTGTTCCACGGTCATAATATTCATCAGTTGTCCTCGCTTGCCTTATATTTATAAACCAGGTCTGGCTGTATCTCTCAGAGTTCAGACGGAAGGTCGCCAAGTGCCGATTTCAAGCTGCCGAGCGCTCCTGTGATGAAAAGGTTAGCAGCAAACTTCGCCCGCTTATCCGCATCTTCCTCGGCAAAGCCGGGGTTAAACAGAATATCCATCTTCAGACGGTCCAGCATCCCGATATACGCCTCTGCCATCAGCTCCGGCTCCGAGGCCCCGCCTTCCAGCAATACCTTCACTACCGCCTGCATATAGGCTTCCATGAACTGTGCCATATACTCTACCAGCTCGGGATTATTGTTGGGTGCCCGGAAGAACAGCTTCGTATGCTGCTTGCGTTCATAATAATAGAACAGATGATGCTCGGCAATGATGGAGAGCTTATCTGTCAGTATAGAGCAGGTGCCCAGCTTGCCATCAAGCTGCTCCAGGAACCCTTCACAATCCCGGCGGGTTACCGCCATGAACAGTTCTTCTTTGCTTTTAAAATATAAATAGACCGTGCCCTTGGCAATTCCGGCACGCTCTGCCACTTCCGACATCTTCGTTTCGTAGAAGCCGCCTGAACCGAAAAGCTCGTAAGCGGCATCCAGAATAGCTGCATGTTTGTGTACGGATGCGCTGCTCAACGGTTCACCTCCCAACCTTGTATTATAAAATTGTTGCCGGATAACGTAACTAAGGCCCGCATATCTCCTATCCGGCTCCTATGTAGCTGGCCAGCAGGGCCACCACGCCGCCTATGATTGAACTTACAGCATTTACGGTATCATTGTCCATCCAGCGCCAGCCCCGGGCGTACACCGTGGGCTTACCGCAGTGTTGCGAGGCTTCCACCTCGCGGCCGCAGACTGCGCAGCGGTTCATCCGCTGCACCGTTGCCCCCAGCACCGAGTCGGCAAAAGCTCCGGCAAGTCCGCCCAGCAATCCGGCGAGCACCAGCGTCAGCAGGGAATGCGGCGGCATACCGGAGGCTGCCCGCAGCAGCCAGGAGGCCGCGCCGATCAGCGCACCCCCGGCAGCGGCGGCCAGCGTGCCCGGCAGCGATACACCGCCGGAGGTGCCCGCCTGCAACACCTTCCCGGCTGCCCGCAGCAGCCAGGAGGCCGCGCCGATCAGCGCACCCCCGGCAGCGGCGGCCAGCGTGCCCGGCAGCGATACACCGCCGGAGGTGCCCGCCTGCAACACCTTCCCGGTCAGTACAGACCGGGGAGGCCGCTTAGCGAGCGTCCCAATCTCTGTCGCCCATGTATCTGAGGTCACGGTAGCCATGACTCCGATAAACAGAAAGCCCCAGATTTCCAGAGGATAAATCGCGTTAAGCAACACCAGCAGCATGCCAAGTCCGCCGTTGGCGAAGACCTGGCCGGCATCCCTGCGCCCTGTTTTATCATACGTGGCTTCTAGTTCTGCCTTATTCTCATGATGAAGCTTCGACAGCAGGCTGGAGGAGATGAAGAACAGCAGCAGAATGCCGAACCAGAAGGCATTGCCTGCCCCAAAATAGATGGTTCCCATCACAATCGCCGCCAGCATGCCCGAGAGGCTCAGCGACTGCTTCCAGTAAGCGGCCCCGGCGACCAGCAGCGCACCGCAGGCCCCGATCAGCCATTGCAGCACTTCAAGTCCTGATAACATCGCCCTAACCGATCAGGCAGGTGCCCATTAGCGTATCGCCCCAGAACAGCTCGAACGAATCGCCGGGCACCACAGGACCCACGCCTGCCGGCGTTCCGGTGAAGATGATATCATCCTTGCCGAGCCCGTAGCGGGAGGCAATGAATTCAACAATTTTTTGCAGCGAGAAAATCATGTTCTGCACGTTCCCGCGCTGTACCTCAATTCCGTTCTTGCGGACGGTGAAATCCGTTGCTTCCAGCTCCTCCTGCTCAGGAAATGCAATGTAGGGAGTCAGCGGCGCCGCATTCTTGAAGCCCTTGGCGGGCGTCCAGGGCAGGCCTTTTTTCTGCAGATCATTATGCACATCACGGAGCGTGAAGTCGAGGCCCAGCGCCATCACATCCACCAGCTCCTCCACACTCATCCCCGGCACATAATCACGCGCAATACGCAGCACCAGCTCACCTTCATAATGGATCAGTCCCGCATCTTTGGGCAGATGGATGATCGCTTTATCAAGCGCAACAGCAGCATGCGATGGCTTCAGGAAGATCAGCGGCTCGGCCGGCACCTGATTGCCGAGTTCCTCCGCATGTAATTTATAATTGCGTCCCACACAGTATACATTATTGACCGCTCTACTCATTGAGGGTTCAGCTCGCTTTCTTCTCAGATTATCAGAACGAATGGATCTTTTAGATGGATTAGAATGTATCTTAAGTCAGGCCTGCAGAAAGATATCGCCCCAAATATCCGGGCGGTTCGTACAGATCATGATATCCGAATGCATGGCAGACACGCGCCGCATTTCCTTCCCTTTGTTGACAGTCCAGGCCATGATCTTGACCCCCCGTTCAGCCAGGGATTTCGCCAGAACCGGGCTAAGCCGGTCGAAGCTGATGGATAAGAAGGAGCAGCCCAGCTCGTTCAGCTTTTTGGCAGGATCGCCGGACCTGGAATCATAGATCAGACCGGTACGGAACCGCGGGTCCAGCTCCTTAATCCGCTGCAGCGCACCGGCGTCGAAGGAGGTCAGCACCACATCCTCACGCATTCCCATGGTATTCACCAGGTCGATGACCGCTTTCTCAAGGCCAGGGTACATCTCCCCGCTGGTCTTCAGCTCAATGTTAAGCCGCAGTCTGCCTGAAGCCAGGCTGAGCACTTCTTCCAGGGAGGGCACCCGTTCTCCGCGAAAAGCACGCCCTTTCCAGCTCCCCGCATCCAGACGCCGTATATGTTCATAATCCATGTTCTTCACCTTGCCGTGTCCGTTGGTCGTGCGGTCCAGCGAATAATCATGGATGACCACAGGCACGCCGTCCTTCGTCAGCTGCACATCAATCTCCATCCACCGCACAAAAGGCAGGGCAATCGCCATCCGGACGGCCGCCAGCGTATTCTCGGGGGCTTTGCCGGAAAATCCGCGGTGGGCGACACACATGTTATTCATCATCATTGGCACCTCCAGCAGAAGTAGGATCTATTGGGCCGGCTGCACAACGGTACCATCATTGCGGATCTTGACCAGACCGGAAGATAAGGATTCCACCTTATGCAGCAAAAGCTGTCCGTCCGCCTCATTCATCGGCACCGGTTGTCCCAGCTCAGCATCCATCGGTCTCAGCTTGAGGGAACATTGTCCCTCCTTGCTGCATTCCGCCTGGAATACAGCCGTCTCCCAGGTTGCCGGAAGACTGGAACGTGTGAAGATAAAATTGCCTGTGCTGTAGGCAATCCATTTCCCTTTGTAGGGCTCAATCCCCTGCAGCACATGCGGATGTCCGCCCATCACCAGATCGGCTCCCGCATCGATAAAGCTATGCCCCAGCGTCTGCTGGGTCTTGTCATATTGCTCCATCCGCTCCTTGCCCCAATGGACAACGACTACGACAAGATCGGCTTGTTGCTTGGCAGCGGCAATGGCCTTAAGTGCTTCTGCGCTGTCATAGACAGAGGCGAGGCCCGGCTTGCCTGCTTCGGCCTTCCATTCGATCACCGGCATCACCCGTGTGAACCCGAGCAAGGCTATTTTGATACCCTGCCGCTCAAAATACTGCGCAGAGTAAGCTTCCTTGCTGTTGCTTCCTGCTCCGACATAAGGAATGCCCCGCTTGCTCAGGTGCTTCAGGGTATCCAGTAAGCCCTCTTCCCCCTGATCCAGGGTGTGGTTATTAGCCAGATTGACCGCATCTACACCAGCTGACTTCAGTGCATCCAGCGCTTCCGGAGCTCCCTTGAATACAAACTGCTTGTTCGCGGCACCTACACCGCCAGTAGTGATCGGCGTCTCCAGGTTGACCACGGTCAGATCATCCTTTTTGAACATCCCGTCAAGTGCACTGTAAGAATAATCGTACCCCTTCTTCTGCAGCAGTTCCGCTACCTTACCGGCAAAGATGACATCTCCGGCAAAATTCAGCTTCACCGTACCGCCTGAAGAGTTCTCCGGCAAGCCTGATATCAGGCCGCCAGTATTTCCCGTTGTCGTTTGGGGTTCAGCCGTTGCCGCTTCCTTAACTGTAGGAGCAGGCGTAATCACGGCTTCCGCAGTCTCCGTAGGCAGCGCAGTGGCCTCCGGTGTTGCTTCAGGTGTTGGCTCCGGACTGGATGTAGCCTCTGCTGTAGGTGCCACCTCCACAGGAGCTGCCGCTGTTGCAGAAGCTTCAGGCGAAGGTGTCGGCTCAGTCACTACTACCGGAGGAGCTGAACTCTCCTTATCTTTGTTATCCATGAAAGAATAGGCCAGCAGGCCGGTAATCATCAGAAGCAACACTACATTAAACCATGCCCAGACCGTTCTGCGCCTCTTTTTGCTGCTATGTTTCTTGCTCTGTCTACTGCGTGACCTCGGCGGATACATGAGTACTGGTAATCTCCTTTACCCTTAAAGTGTTTCTATTATAGCATATCTCTTCCGTGTCGCTCCAAAGTAACCCGTAGTCTTCCCGCCCCGCGAAGCGTGGCCTTGGCTTCAATGATTATTCCGGCACCTTATAAATTCCCCAATAAAAAAGGGTGAAGCGCTACTGCTCCGCTTCACCGCTTCCGTTATACCGTTACAGCCGCCGGTTCCGGCAGCTTCTCTAAATGGGCTGCAGCAGTCTCAGCCGTAAGCTTCGCCTGCTTAATGCAGTCCGGCATGCCGATGCCGTCATAGCCGGCGCCAAAAGCATATACACCCGGCAGCTTCTCTTCCAGTTCAATTCGCAGGCCGGCGATCCGGCCGGGATGGCCTACCGGATATTGCGGCATGGAATGCCTGAGCCGGGTAATCTCTGTGAACAGCGGCGCTGCAGTGATCCCCATAATTTCCTTCAGGTCTTTGCGGACCAGTTCAGCCAGCGCCTCATCCGGCAGGTCTACATTCTGTTCATCCCCCGACCGTCCGACGTAACAGCGCAGCAGTACCTTATCATCCGGGCTGGTATGCAGCCATTTCGTAGAAGTCCAGGTACAGGCCGTGATGTTCCGCCCTTCTTTGCGGGGGACCAGGAATCCGGATCCGTCATATTCGGTAACGATATCCTTCTTGGTAAACGCCATGACCACATTAGCCACTGACACATAATTGACAGCATCCAGCGCGGATACATCCACATGCGGACGCAGCAGCTCTGCGGCAGCGAAATTCTGCACGGTTACATAGATATCATCAGCTTGCAGCAATTCACCGTTGTCCAGCTCCACCTCATAGCGCGGTGCAGTAGTGGCCTCTGCGGATATCCCCGCCCCGCTCCGTACTTTGATGGACACCGCTCCCGTTCCGGTCCGCTGCTGGGCATCCTGCAGATCATGGATCAGGGCATGCACCAGGCTCTGCAGCCCCTGACGGAAAGTCAGGAACGCGCTTTTCTTGGTTCCGGTATGGGTCTCCGCCGGCTTCCTGCCGGTCGTCATCCCGCGGATCAGACTGCCGTACTGGCGCTCGACCTCGCCGAACTGCGGAAAAGTAGCCTGGAGGCTGATCTTGCGCATATCACCGGCATAAATACCGGCGAGCAGGGGCTCGGTCATATTCTCCAGCACCTCTGTACCCAGACGCCGCTCGATCAGGTCACCGAGCGATTCATCCTCGGAGCTGCGGCGCGGCGGAAGTACGAAATCCATCATCGCCCGCATTTTACCGCCGAAGGAGACGAGGCCGCTCTTCAGAAACGGCTTGAGCTCCGTAGGAATCCCCAGAACAAGCCCGGCGGGCATCGGGTGGAGCTTGCCGCGCTGCAGTATGTAAGTCTTCTTGGCATTCGGATTCGTGGTCACCAGCTCGTGATCCAGCTCCAGCTCTCTGGCCAGATCAACCATGGCTGTTTTGCGGGCCAGGAAGGAATCCGGGCCTTTCTCAATGACAAAGCCGTCACGGTGCAGGGTCTCGATTTTGCCGCCAAGGCATTTATCCTTCTCGATCAATATAATTTCCGGCTGAATCCCGGCTTCCCGGTAAAACTTGCGGACGTAGTAAGCGGCACTGAGGCCGCTGAGGCCTCCGCCGATAATTACTACCTTGCGCGGTGAACCGCTCATGATTGCTTCACCTGTAACTGCCCGGCCTTCGTACGCACCACATCGCTAAGCACAGACATATACGCCGGATCGCTATTCAATGAATCAATCCGCAGCAGCCGCATATCCAGCTCTGAAGCCAAGGCCTGCGCCTCGATATCCAGATCGTACAGAACCTCTAAGTGGTCAGATACGAAGCCAATGGGAGCGGACAGCACATATTTCACCTGAGCTTCGGCCAGCTCATGCATCGTATCCAGAATATCCGGACCCAGCCACGGCTCTGCAGTTCTGCCCGCGCTCTGCCAGGTGAACTGCCAGGACTCCACACCTGCCTGATCGGCAATGGCTTTGGAGGTTTCCAGCAGCTGGTCACGGTACGGATCGCCCATAGCCAGAATGCGTTCCGGCAGACTGTGTGCACTGAACAGTACACGCACTTCATCCCTCGCCGCTCCGGTTTCCTCGAATTCATCCAGCTTCGCGGTTACCCGGCGGCTGAGCACATCAATCAGCTCCGGATGCATATGGTAACTCTCGACAAATTCCATATCAATTCCGCAGGCATCCGCTTTTTCCTTGGCCCGCTTGATATAGGTTCCAACGCTCATCACCGAGTAATGAGGAGCCAGCACAATGCCTATCGCCTGGGTAATCCCATCCCGGACCATCGCCTCCACACCATCTTCAATGAAAGGTCTGGCATGCTTCAGCCCCTGGTAGCAGACATACTGAATCTGCCCGCTGTTCAGCTTGGCCTGCAGAGCCTCCACCTGGCGGTCTGTATTCTCCCTGAGCGGGAACACGCCTCCTACAATGGCTTCGTAGCGGTCCTTCAGCTCCTTCAGCTGTTCAGCGGAAGGTGCATTGCCTCTGCGGATATGCGTGTAATACGCCTCCACATCCTCCAGACTTTCAGGCGTGCCGTACGACATCACGAGTACTCCAATTTTGGTGGTCACGGTTTCCATCCCCTTTTACGAATAATGTCCTGCGCCTGCTCATTTCACAACTCCATTATGCTCATAAAAACAAAGAGAGCAGCAATTGCTGCTATCTCATGTACCTTGCTTTAATTACGCGAGCGGTCCTGCTGCCTGTTTCAAGGCCGCTGCTGAATACTCATGTACATAATCCGTTAATTCCTTAAGTGTGTCCAATGAAGCTTCAGGAAATAATCCATGGCCCAGATTAAAAATATAACCAGGCTGTCTGATGCCTTCATCGATCAGTTCTTTCGCCCGTTCTTTCAATACGTCCATTGGTGCGGTCAGCAGATAAGGATCCAGATTGCCTTGAATCGCGAACCCTCCGCCGGTTCTGCGTCTGCCTTCGGTCAGACTTACGCGCCAGTCCAGTCCGATCACATCGGCCTGCAGCCTGGCCAGGCTGGGGAGCAGCTCCCCTGAGCTGACACCCGGGAAGTAAATCTTCGGCACGTCCAGATCAGACAGCTCGGCAAAAATCCGGGTGATCGTCGGCAGCACAAAGGTTTCGAAGTCACGCGGGGCCAGAGACCCCACCCAGCTGTCGAACAGCTGGAACGCTTTGCCGCCGCTTGCGACATGGGCCCGGAGATATGCGATAACCATATCGCCCAGCTTCTCCATCAGCTTCTCCCACACGCGGGGCTGGCTGAACATCATTTCCTTGGTGCGGTGATAGCTCTTGGAGGGTCTGCCTTCAATCAGATAGCTGGCGATGGTGAAAGGCGCTCCTGCAAAAGTGATCAGCGGCACGTCCAGCTCTTTGTCGAGGAGGGAAATCGTTTCCAGAATGTGGCTCAGATCCCCTTCCACATCAATCGGCTTCAGCCGGTCGACATCCGCCGCCGAGCGGATCGGATTCTCAATGACCGGGCCGATATTCTTCACGATGTCGAAGTTCACGCCAAGGGAAGCTACAGGATTCATAATGTCGGAATACAGGATGGCCGCATCCACACCCAGCTTGCGCACAGGCATCAAGGTTATTTCAGCTGCAAGCTCCGGCTGTCTGCAGATCTCCAGCAGCGAGTATTTCTCCTTGATTTTACGGTACTCGGGATCATAACGGCCGGCCTGCCGCATGTACCATACGGGAACGTGCTCCGTGCTCTGCTGTCTGCAGGCGCGGATAAAAGTGTCGTTGTAGGTCATGATAAGATCTCCATTAGATTTGATAGGTTACTGTGAAAACACATAACATTATTATGCCCTTTTTGCCAGCGGGTAACAACCGCTTCACCCTTAAGGGAATGACAATCCCATGACATTACTATGACAAGTGTTGCACTGCACGGCTAAAAAACTATGATATACTGATATAATGTCAATTTTTCGTGAACTATTTATCTTTGAATCCCCTGAAAGGAAGTGAAAGCACTTTGAAGAATTGGGAGACCTGGAAAGTCAACCTCATGGTGCTTTGGTTTGGCCAGTTTCTGGTGAATGCCGGCATGACTATGATTACCCCTTTTCTGTCCCTTTATCTCGCTAAAGACCTGGGTGTGACCGGAGATCACGCGATCGGGATGTGGGCCGGACTTATTTTTGCCGCAAACTTCTTGACCTCGTTTATCTTTCAGCCCCTGTGGGGCAAGCTTGCCGACAAATACGGCCGCAAAATCATGCTGCTGCGCTCCAGCTTCGGTATGGCGGTTGTCATCGTGCTGATGGGCTTCGCGCAGTCCCCGATGCAGCTCCTGCTGCTCCGCCTGCTGAACGGCACCATCTCCGGCTTCAACCCCGCCTCCATCGCGCTGGTCTCGGGAACCACCCCTAAACCGCGTATGGGCTTCGCCATGGGACTGATGCAGTCCGGCGCTGTAGCCGGTACAATTCTCGGTCCGCTGATCGGCGGCTTGCTGGCGGACTGGATCGGGTTCCGCCCGATCTTTTATGTCGTGGGTGCGCTCTTGTTCGTCGCCTCCCTGCTGGCGTTATTCCTGGTCAAGGAGAAATTCGACCGGGTGGAGGCTGCGCAGGTGCCGCAGGTATCTGTGCTCGAAGGCTTCAAGGAGCTGGCTAAGGTCCCGCAGCTGCCGGCATTGTTCGGCGTGACGTTCCTGCTGCAATTCGCCATGATCAGCCCGATGTCGCTGCTGCCGCTCTACGTGGAGAAGCTGCACGGCTCCGCTGTGAATATCGCCTTCTGGGCAGGCATGGTCAGTGCCGTCACCGGTATCTCGAACATGCTGGCCTCTCCGCTGCTCGGCAAGCTCAGCGACAAGGTCGGCGCCCACAGGATATTGACCTATGCGCTGATTGGCGCGGCGCTGTTCCTGATCCCGCAGGCCTTCGTGACCAGTGTCTGGCAGCTGATCCTCGTCCGCTTCCTGATGGGCGTCTTCATGGGCGGCCTGCTGCCGAGTGTCAACGCCCTCATCCGCTCCTATACGCCCGACGGCAAGGAGAGCCGGGCCTTTGGCTTCAACAGCAGCACACTGGCACTCGGCAATATGCTGGGCGCGGTCATCGGCGGCTTCCTGTCCGGATATATCGGGATCGAAGGGCTGTTCATCATCTCCGGCGCGTTCCTGCTGATTAATACGGTCTGGGTAAGGCTCAAGTTATATAAGAAGACAGAACCCCGGTTGTTCCGTTAGTGCAGACAGGGCCAGTCTCGATTGGAGAGGACAAGCTATTTAACCATCGCCAAGGCTAGTCCGTCGTAGGCGGGCAGCAGTGTGCTGGTCAGGCGGGGATCGCCGGCAATCATCTCATTGAAGCGGCGCATCGCCTGAACGGCAGGTCCGCTCTTCTCTGTATTCAGCGTGCGGCCGCGCAGGAAGATATTGTCCCCGGCAATGATTGCACCCGGTGAAGCGAGCCGGATCGCATATTCCAGATAATTCGGATAATTCTCCTTGTCGGCGTCGATGAAGAAGAAATCATACTTTTGGCCCTGCGCTTCGAGCAGCTTAAGGCTGTCCAGTGCGGGGCCGATTTTGTATTCTACCGCGTCCCCGAAGCCCGCCTGCTCCAGATGGCTATGGGCAAGCTTGGCATAGTCAGCCTTAAGCTCCAGGGAAGTCAGGCTGCCGCTCTGCGTTAAACCACGGCACAGGCAGATTCCGCTGTAGCCGCCCAGCGCACCAATCTCAAGTATCCGGGTAGAACGTGACAAGGTAACCAGCATCGTCAGCAGTCTGCCGTAGCCTGGAGCGATGGACACCTCCGGCATTCCGTTTGCTGTGATGGCCTGTTTGACTTTTAACAGTAAATCATCCTCTGTATATAGCTGTTCACTGTATTCTTCCTGATTCTGCATATGTATTCTCCTTCAAATTTCATTTTGTGTAGCGTGAACGGGCATTGTGTAGAACCCTTCATTACCCTATACTGATATCTGAACGTTCTAAAGGTTCACATTCACATGGAGAGCAAGCTTCTCTTATTGTACTGGCTTTGCGTATTTATCCACAAGTTAAACGGAGTTGAGAGCATTTGGGCAAATTACAATTGATCGCCACCGCCCCTATGGGGCTAGAGGCTGTAGTAGCGCGTGAATTAAACGAACTGGGTTATGAGACCACGGTCGAGAACGGACGGGTATTATTCAGCGGAGATTACATCGACATCTGCCGCTGCAATCTATGGCTGCGCACCTCTGACCGTGTATTGGTCAAAATGGGCCAGTTCCCGGCCAAAACCTTCGATGAGCTGTTCGAAGGCGTCAAAGCCATCAACTGGGAGGAATGGATTCCCGAGAACGGCGAATTCCCGGTAGAAGGCCGCTCCCACAAATCACAGCTGACGAGTGTTCCTGCCTGCCAGGGGATCGTCAAGAAGGCGATTGTCGAGAAGCTTAAGCTGTCGTACCGCACCGAGTGGTTCCCTGAGAATGGGCCGCGTTATGTGGTTGAAGTCATTCTGCTGAATGACATCGCGCTGATCACCCTGGACACCACGGGGCCGGCGCTGCATAAACGCGGCTACCGACGCCAGGCCACCGAAGCGCCGCTGAAGGAGACCATGGCTGCGGCCCTGATCCAGCTCAGCCGCTGGAACGGCCACCGGCCGCTGTACGATCCATGCTGCGGTTCCGGCACGATTCTGATCGAGGCCGCGATGATCGCCTGGAATATCGCACCGGGTCTGCGCCGCTCCTTCCCGTCCGAGCACTGGCCGGAGATCCCACAGCGTCTGTGGGAAGAAGCCCGCGAGGAAGCCTTCGACGCTGTGCGCGACGACTACCCGCTGCAGCTGACCGGCACCGACATTGATCCGGCAGCGATTGAGATTGCCGAAGCCGCCGCCAAGAGCGCCGGACTCTCCGGTGAGATCACCTTCAAGCATATCGCTGCCGCCAAGGCCCGCCCGGAAGGCGAGTATGGCTGCATTATCACTAATCCTCCATACGGGGAGCGGATCAGTAATGACAAGGAAGTGGAGAAGCTGACCCGCCAATTCGGCGAGATGATGCTCTATCTGCCAACCTGGTCTTTCTTCGCCATCAGCCCGTACAAGGAATTCGAGCAATACTACGGACGTAAGGCGGACAAGCGCCGCAAGCTGTACAATGGCCGGATTGAATGCCAATACTATCAATACCTCGGTCCGCTGCCTCCGCGTAATTAGCAGGACGCGGTGCGGATTTGATTATCAGAGGTGGCACTTAAACAAACTAATAGCAAGCCTTAAGTTCCATGCAGCCGGTCTGTGCTGCGGACTTAAGGCTTGTTTTGGCTTTCAACTTCTGCTGCTGCGGCACCAATTGTGCTGCAATATGCAGGCTTACCATCGGAATGACTTAGCATGGACTGCAAGCCTAGGAGCTGGCTCGGAATGTTGTACAAAATGCAGGATTCTCCTCGTAACAATGCCAATTTGACTCCAATATTAGGAACCGACCCAAATTGTTGTACAAAAGAGACAATTTCATAATTCCAAACCCTTGCTGGGAGCGGTTTTTTTG
>NZ_JUEI01000134.1:0-10646 GCF_000802655.2 Paenibacillus sp. IHB B 3415
GCCGCCGCTCTCGCAAGCTGCAGCTCTCGCAAGCCGCCGCTCTCGCAAGCCCCCGCTCTCGCAAGCCCGCAGCTCTCGCAAGCTCCCGCTCCCGCCAAGCCCTCACCCATACTTTATGCTCCCGCTAACCTCCACCCGCATTTGCCCAACGAGCGGTTTTGTGCCTGAACACCCGGGCAGGAGCGGGTTTTAGCATACATAGCTGGCGAGTGAGGTTTTTACTGTAACCTATATTGTATATAATGGAAGCAATGTTTGATTTCGGAGGAGGTGCTTGGGGTGACGGAGACGGAGCAGTTGAACGTGCCGGAGAATATGGAGCAGCCGGGAGAGCGGGGAGGGCCAGGAATGCGGGGGAAGCCGGGAAAGCCGGGAAAGCGGAAGAAGCTCACGCTGGGCCGGATCTTCCTGATTATTTTCCTATTGGGGCTTGCGGTTTATCACGTAGGTACGATCGCACAGATGTTCACTTCCTTCGAGGCAAGGGTGTCCAGCCGCGTCAGCCTGCAGGATATCACGTCGATAGAAATTACCCGGTCTTTGCCGGAAACGGCTGATGACGTCGTTGTCACGGTGACCGATCCGGCAGAAATCGCGGGGATCATGAATGCTTTTGCCGGAGTTAAGTTAAGAAGCTCTTATGCTTCCCATGATTTCACCAGAAGCTACTGGATTCATATCGATGTGAACAAATACTACCGATTCTCGATTAGAGTGGATGACGCCAAGTATATCTCGATCGGTGACTCCTCCCGGCGAGACAAGTACAGCAACGGATCTTTTAAAATCATAAACGATTATGACATCGGGTCGATCGACCGCCTGTTTCCGTGAGAATCCGCCGCTTCCGGTTGACTTGCGTATGACCCGCCCCTATGATGATAAATAATATGTAACATTAGGCTCGTACACAGAGGAGAGAAACAGCATGGCTATGGAGATTGAACGCAAATTCCTGCTGCCGGAATACCCGGAGCGGCTTATTGAAGAAGGACAATTGAAGGTGCTCACCCGGCACAGCATTGACCAGACCTACTTAGCGATTGAGGACGGGCAGGAACTGCGGGTACGCAAAATTACCGACCTGGATACGGGCGAAGTTACTTACACACATACGTTCAAGGATGGCAAAGGCATCAGCCGCCAGGAGATCGAATATTCCATATCGGCAGGCTTATATAATCAGATGATCGAGGCTGTGAAAGCTGTAGCACTGGTCAAAACCCGCATCACAGGCGTATGGAACGGCACAACGGTGGAGATTGATCTCTACACACAGCTGAAGCTTACGGTGCTGGAGGTTGAATTCGATTCCCTGGAGGAAGCGGAGAGCTTCATCGCCCCGGAATGGTTCGGCCAGGATGTCAGCACAGAGAAGAAGTACAGCAACAAAACCGTCTGGAAGCAGCTGCAGAACAAATAGTGTCCATAGGCATGATGCCGTAAAAAGGATACGGGCGAAACTTAGCTTTATTTTAAAAATAACGCCAATAATTAACGGACTTTAACGCGTAAACGTGTTACTATGTAAAGTAAAATTAAGCACCATATAAGCTGAACTTAAGAATGATGGCGAGTATTGTTATTAGGTCATTTTATATCAGCAGGTTAAATAAAGAGGGGTTCAGGAGGATGAGACGGGTATGGAGTATGTAAGCACAAGAGGCAAGGTGGAAGCAAGAGGCTTTATTGATACGGTTCTGATGGGACTGGCGGATGATGGCGGGTTGATGGTGCCTTTTCAGATTCCTACGGTTTCCCCTGAAAAGCTTGAAGAATGGAGAAGCCTCAGCTTCCAGGAGCTGTTCCTTGAGATTTTCTCCTACTATACCAATGATGAAATTCCCTATGATGACTTAAAAGAAATGGTCTACACCAGCTACGGCAATTTCCGCGCTCCGGAAGTAACACCGCTGCACAAAGTAAACGACTCCCTGTATGTGCTGGAGCTGTTCCACGGGCCTACGTTTGCCTTCAAGGATGTGGCGCTGCAGTTCATGGGTGAGCTGTATTCCTATATTGCCAAGGTGCGGGGCGAAATTATTCATATTCTCGGCGCAACCTCGGGCGATACCGGTGCGGCTGCAATCCAGGGTGTTCGCGGCAAGGAAGGCATCAAAATCTGTATTCTTCATCCGCATGGCAAGGTCAGCAAGGTGCAGGAGCTGCAAATGACGACCGTGGATGACAGCAACGTGCTGAACCTGTCCGTGGAGGGTAACTTCGACGATTGCCAGAAGATCATCAAGGAGCTGTTCGCCGACCTCGACTTCAAGGGACGGTATCACCTGCGGGCGATTAACTCGATCAACTTCGTGCGTATTCTGGCGCAGACGGTCTATTATTTCTATGCCTATCTGCAGCTTCCGGAGAGTGACAAGAAGAAGGTGAATATCAGCGTGCCTTCGGGGAACTTCGGCAATATTTTCTCAGGCTTCCTGGCGCAGAAAATGGGGCTGCCGATCAACAAGCTGATCATCGCCACCAATGAGAACAACATTCTCGAACGGTTCGTGTTAACCGGCGAATACAAACCAGGCAGCTTCACGGGCACCTACAGCCCGTCAATGGATATCCAGGTAGCAAGCAACTTCGAGCGTTATCTGTATTATCTGGTTGGTGAGGATACAGTGAAGCTGTCTGAATATATGGCAGCGTTGCAGAGTGAAGGCGCCATTACTGTTGACGGCGAACTGTTTGCCCGGGTGCAGGCCGATTTTTCCGCACTTGGCGTTAAGAACGCACAGTGCCTCGAGATCATTGCCAAATATGAGCAGGAATCCGGCTACCTGCTGGACCCGCATACGGCCTGTGGCGTTGCGGCTTACGAGAAGTTCAGCGCAGCAGATGAGACAAGCATCGCCTTCGCGACAGCGCATCCTGCCAAGTTTGACGAGGCGATTGCCCTGACCGGCATCAAGCAGGAATTCCCGGCGCAGATTGCTGCCCTGTTCGAGCAGCCGCAGCATCAGGTTGTGGTTGATCATGATAAGGCGGAGATCGTGCGCCAGCTGCAGGCTTTTTACGGTTAAAATGGCCTGCAGGTCTATACAGGTCCCGCTCTCTGAATAGGAATAGTACAGCCCCCGCTCTTCGGAGCGGGGGCTGTTTATGTTTTTGTGCTTAGTGTCTTCTGCGGAGAGCTCTTTATAAAAGGAAACATTGGTGCAGGTTCAAAGACGGAGACATTCATGGTTATAGCCTGATCTGACAAATTTGAGGAGGATTACGATGATCAACCTTTTTGATTTAACAGGTAAGACGGCGGTGATTGCTGGTGCATCCGGCGGAATCGGTGGCCCCAGCCTGTTCCATAGCGAGATGACGGAGAACCATTGTTCACCGAGCAGGCGCTGCGGATGTACAATGCGGTCTGTCCGATGGGCCGGCCCGGCAATCCGGGCGAGCTGAACGGGGCGGTGCTGTATTTTGCCTCGGATGCCTCCAGCTACACTACCGGTCAGACTCTGTTTGTAGACGGCGGCTGGACGATTGTATAGAAGCTGCATCGTATAGAAGCTATATAAAAGATTGCATAAACACTGCATAAACACTGCATATTAGACGAAGCGCCTGCATTTATGCAGGTGCTTTTTTTCACAAGCGGAATCTAGCGGAATTTGTCGGAAATTACGGCTGAAAAGTGGACATACCTACCACGGAATGAGAAAATAGCAGTTATAGATCAGTATGACATGCTGAAACCCTTCTGCTGTCCTGAGTAAGGATGGATAGGCTCAGCAGTAAATAGAAGGATACTTAATTGTGTTCGGATATAAAGTTTTATATTTATAAAAAAGGACGGGATCATTCATGACAATTCGTTTCGGGGTCGTAGGCACTAACTGGATTACTGACCGCTTCGTTCAAGCCGGACTGGAGAATGAGGAATTTATCCTCACAGCCGTGTATTCCCGCACAGAGGAGAAGGGACGGGCTTTTGCCGCAAAATATGCAGGGGCTTCGATCTATACGGATCTGGAGGAGATGGTATCCGGCGCAGAGGTGGACGCGGTCTATATCGCCAGCCCCAATTCGATGCATGCGGAGCAGTCCCTGATCTGTCTGAACCATGGCAAGCATGTGATCTGCGAGAAACCGGCTGCCTCCAACAGCAGAGAGCTGAAGGCGATGATTGACGCGGCGCGCAGCAATGATGTGCTGCTGATGGAAGCGATGAAATCAACCTTTATGCCGAATTTTGGTGTAATCCGGGATAATTTATATAAGCTGGGTCAAGTGCGGCGATATTTCGCCGGTTATTGTCAATACTCATCGAGGTACGATGCTTACCGCCAGGGCACGGTGCTGAACGCCTTCAATCCGGAATATTCGAATGGCTCGCTGATGGACCTGGGCATCTATTGCCTGTATCCCATGGTGGCGTTGTTCGGCAAGCCGGATTCGGTCAAGGCAGTGGGCATGATGCTCCCCTCCGGAGTGGACGGCGAAGGCAGCATGGTGATGCGTTATCCGGATATGGATGCCGTGGTTATGCATTCCAAGATTGCCGACTCCTATCTGCCGGCTGAGATTCAGGGCGAGAACGGAACGATGGTCATCGACAAGATCAACCAGCCCTATCAGGTCAAAATCCACTACCGTGACGGCACCATCGAAGAGCTTACGCTGCCGCAGGTGTTCGAGCCGATGTATTATGAGATTCAGGAATTCATTCATCTGCTGAAGAGCGGCCAGCGGGAGAGCGGCATTAACAGTCACGCGAATTCCCTGGCGGTCGCCGAGCTGATGGAGGATGCCAGAGCGCAGATCGGTCTGCGCTACGCTTCAGATCTATAGCTGTGCTGTACGGGCTGCACGGCCCGGATTAGGATGTACGATTGAAAAGGGGAGCGGAACTTGAAGACTTTCAAAAAGGTATACATCGAGATTACAAGCGTCTGCAACCTGGCCTGCAGCTTCTGTCCGCCAACCGAGCGGCAGAAGAATTTCATGAAGCTGGAGACGTTCAATACCATACTCGATGAGATTAAACCGCATAGCAATCATATCTACCTGCATGTCAAAGGCGAGCCGCTGCTCCATCCGAAGCTTGGCGAGCTGCTGGATGCGGCGCATGCCAAAGGCTTCAAGGTCAATATCACGACTAATGGGACGCTGATCCATAAGGCGGGGCCGAAGCTGCTGGGCAAGCCCGCATTGCGGCAGATGAACTTCTCGCTGCACAGCTTTGATGGCCACGCAGGCTCCGAGAACCGCGAAGGCTATGTGTCGGAGATTATCAATTTTGTCCGGGAGATATCTGCCCAGGGCGTCATTGTCTCGTTCCGGCTGTGGAACCTGACGGAGGACAACCGGACGAATCTGGAGAAAAGCCGCAACCGCGAGACGCTGGCTCTGCTGGAGGAGGCCTTCGGGCTCGACTACCGGATCGAAGAGAAGGTGGTCCCCGGCAGCGGGGTGAAGATTGCCCCGCGTGTCTATCTGAACCAGGACCACGAGTTCAGATGGCCGGCTCTTCATGAGCCGGAGGACGACGGCAAGGGCTTCTGCCATGCACTGCGCAGCCAGGCGGCTGTGCTGGTGGACGGCACGGTTGTACCGTGCTGCCTCGATGGCGAAGGGGTAATCAACCTCGGCAATATTCACGAGACACCGTTCTCCGAGATTGTCGAGGGCGAGCGGGCGAATAACCTGTTCTATGGCTTCTCCCGGCGGGAAGCTGTCGAGGAGCTGTGCCGCAAATGCGGGTACCGGCAGCGGTTCGGAACTTAGCCGGTTAGCGGGTGCTGGTGAATACAGGAAGCTGCCGCAGGGGAAGTTAAGCTTCTATCTGAATATCACTACAGGCCGGATAATGCGAAAAGAGGGAACGGATGCCTACTATACTTGTTGCAGACGACGATGCGAACATCCGCGAACTCGTCTGCCTATTTCTGCGTAATGATGGATACACAACAGCTGAAGCCGCGGACGGCAAGGAAGCACTAGAGGTTTACGCCAGGGAGCATGTTGATCTCGTCGTGCTCGATATTATGATGCCGGTGATGGACGGCTGGACGTTATGCAAGGAGCTCAGAAGAGCCGATCCTGATCTTCCGCTGCTGATGCTGACGGCCAGAGGCGAGACCTGGGAGAAGGTGAAGGGGTTCGAGCTGGGCACGGATGATTACCTGACCAAGCCGTTCGATCCGCTGGAGTTGACGGTCCGTGTCAGGGCGCTGCTGAAACGGTACCGGATTGGCAGCGCACAGATGATCCGGTTCGGCAACACTACCCTTGACCGGCAGACTTACAAGGTGATCAGCGGGACGGAATCGCTGTCGCTGCCGCTCAAGGAGTTCGAACTGCTGTACAAGCTTGCCGGGACACCCGGACAAGTCTATACGCGTGAGCAGCTGATCGATCAGATCTGGGGAATTGATTATCCCGGGGATGACCGGACGGTAGATGTGCATATCAAGCGGCTGCGGGAACGGTTTACGGCTACACCTGATTTTCGCATCGAGACTGTGCGCGGGCTGGGCTACCGGCTTGAGGTTACCGAATGATCAAATCCTTATATACCCGGGTTGTCCTGACCTTCCTGGTCTCCGTAATCGGGGGTACGGTCATTTCCTTTTTTGTGGCTACATGGCTATTCAGAGATAAATTAAACGAGAATCTGCAGCTCCCCCTGCTGCGCTTCGGACAGGATATTGTCCGGATCTATGACGCCTTCCCGCTGAGTGAGGCAGATGCGTTCGTATATGGAATGCAACAACTTGAATCTTACCATATCCGGATTTATGAACAGACGGGCCAGTTTCAGTCTTTCGGGAAGCTGCATGAGAATAAGCCGGTTACCGTGACCACGGAACAAGTAAAGCAAGTATTATCCGGGAAAATTGTTCAGCTTAATCCAACGGGAATTTCCACTACGCTCTTAGGGCTGCCGCTCACAACCGAAGCGGGGACGAAAGCGATGTTTGTAGAGCCCATCGGTCCTCCGTCCACCTCTTTTGTCCTGATATGGATTCTGAACTTCTCGATCTATTCGCTGGTAGCAGGAAGTCTTGTGATTCTGGTGGCTGCTATGTTCCTCGTCCGGCCGATCAAAAAGCTGACCACCGCGACCCGGCGGATCGCAGCTGGAGATTTCAATGTGAAGCTGAATATTAAGCAGAAGGGTGAGCTTGGTGCTTTGGCGCGCAGCTTTGAAGAGATGATGCGTGAACTGCAGCAGCTGGAGCAGATGCGCAGGGAATTCGTCACCAATGTGTCGCATGAGGTTCAGTCACCGCTGACCTCCATATCCGGGTATGCGCTGGCGCTTAAGCAGATGAATATCCCGGAGGGCGAGCGGAACCGTTATCTGGATATTATCATCAGCGAAGCGGAGCGGATGTCCAAGATGAGCGACAGTCTGCTGAAGCTGAGTCTGCTTGAATCGCAGTCACAGCAGCTCCAGCTCACCACGTTCAGCCTGGATGAACAGATCAGACGGGTGATCGTGGCACTCCAGCCGCAATGGTCGGCCCGCAGCATTAGCTTCGAGCTTCATCTGAAGGCCGTCCGGCTGACGGCTGACCATGATCAATTCAATCAGGTGTGGACGAATCTGCTGGGGAACAGCATCAAATTCTCCAGGGATGGCAGCGTGATCAGCGTCAGCCTCAGACAAGACAGCAAGAATGTAACTATAAGGATTTCAGACACGGGCATTGGGATCTCGCCAGAGGATCAGAAGCGGATCTTCGAACGGTTCTTCAAAGCCGACCGTTCCCACAGCCGCCAGTATAACGGAAGCGGTATGGGACTGGCCATTGTTAAGCAAATCGTCTTGCTCCATCAAGGTGATATCCGGGTGGAGAGTGAGCCGGGACGGGGCGCGAGCTTCATTGTCACCCTGCCGGTCACTGCACCGGCGGATTAATCTGTTCATGCTGAGGCAACCTGCTCAAGCTCCGGCTTATGCAGGTTGCCTCAGCTTTTTTTTCATTGACTGGAAAATCATGCTACTCGTCTATTGTGGATAATATGTGCATAATATTGTGGATAAATTACTTTGGAATTTGGAGCAGGAACCGTCTCTAGAGGACGATTTTTGTTCTTGAATCAGAAATCCCTCTGAATCTGCCGAAAGTGGGCAGTATGGGAAAATCAAAGGGATAAATCCCTCTGAATCCGCCGAAAGTGGGCAGTATGGGGAAATTAAAGGGATAAATCCCTCTGAATTCGCCGAAAGCGGGCAGTATGGGGAAATTAAAGGGATAAATCCCTCTGAATCTGCCGAAAGTGGGCAGTATGGGGAAATTAAAGGGATGAATCCCTCTGAATCTGCCGAAAGTGGGCGGCAAGCAGATGGCGTAAAATAAGTTGTGTACCAAAATTTGGAGCCTAGCCAGGCAACAAAAAAGTAGGGTATTCTCGGGATTGCGAAGTCCACCAAGAAAGGAACCCTACTCGAAGTGCCCCTGAATCTGCCGAAAGTGGGCGGCAAGCAGGAATCTGGGGCAGAAGTGCCCCTGAATCCGCCGAAAGTGAGCGGCAAGAGGAAATGAGGGGCAGAAGTGCCCTTGAATCCGCCGAAAGTGAGCGGCAGGAGGGAATGAGGAGCAGTGGCGCCTGTTTTCCCCGGGAACTGCCCCGGGAAGTAGTCTTAGTAGAGCATTGTGAGGTATCCTTAATCCTGCATAGGCTGCATAGGCTGCATAGGCTGCATGAGCTGTACAGGCTATATAAACTCCAGCCTGATTCACCCATAAGGGTGATTTTGTTCAAATATAAGAATTTATATGTTTCGCACGATAACTTATTCTTCTATTTCTCGCTGAAACACCCCGTCCTTAAAGGACGGCGTAGCCGTTTCCACTTGTATGCAGCTGTTCATATTCAGTTCATATTGCCGTCACGGGGAGTACATCTTCATTGTGTAAGCTTACCTTATTGGTTCGTAAGGATCTTAATCAAACGATGAGGACAGGTGCATGTATAATGAAAAAATGGCTTAGGGTTACGCTTAAAGCTATTGCGGCAATAATGATGGCCATAGTGCTTTTTTTAGCTGTTGTGTTTGTAGTGAATATCATCAGCAGCAAATCGGAGCAGGGGAAAATTGAAGCTTACGGCCAGCTGGTGCCTGTAGACGGCAAAAAGATGAATGTACTGATTCAAGGGACGGGCGAGGAAACTGTGGTGCTGCTGCCTGGTTATGGCACGGGCGCTCCGGCACTTGATTTCAAGCCGCTGATCGATGAGCTGTCTTCGTTCTACACGGTGGTGGCGGTTGAGCCGTTCGGCTATGGATTAAGTGATAGAACTGATAAGGAACGGACTAACGATAATATCGCAAGTGAAATTCATGAGGCATTGCAGCAGCTGGGTATTAACCGTTACACGCTGATGGGGCATTCCATTGCCGGCATATATGGACTGGATTATGTGAACAAGTACACAGACGAAGTGACTGCTTTTGTCGGAATCGACAGCAGCGTGCCGACACAAGGCGGGATGGATGCTGAGATGCCAGTCGGATTGTTCAAATTCCTCGACAAATCAGGTCTGATGAGATTGCTCAAGAAAGTAGGCGGTGATCCCTATGCCGGATTGCCGTTTGATGATCAGATTAAGCAGCAGATGAAAATGATCTCGAATAAAAACTCCAGCAACGACACTACCATGAATGAAATGAAACATTTCAATGATAACTTTACAGCGGCTCAGGCTTTGGCATTCCCTAAGGAGCTCCCGTTGCTCCTCTTCATACAGGCTAATAATACAGATGTTGAGGGCTGGCAGACGCTGCATGAAGGGCAAGTGAAGGATTCTGTGCACGGCAAACTGATCCCGCTTGAAGGGGAGCATTACCTGCACCACACCCTGTCTAAAGAGATCGTTCAGGATTATAAGGCGTTCATGGAACAGGTTAAATAATAGAAGCTTTGCGCTATATTCTGGTAAACAGAAACAGCGGCAGCCCGGGACAACAGGTCCTGGATTGCCGCTGTTTTGTGATGATAGTTGTAGTTAGCTTAGTTGATTATTTACGGGATTAAGAAACCAGGCAAGCTTCTCTTTATAGGCTTCAATATCATGAAAAGTCTGAAGCCCATGCTCCTGTAACAATTGGTGTAATTCCACCAGCTTATTAATCAATCCCTCTGCAACACGTACGATATTGTCCTTTTTGAAAATATACTTGGTGAAAGTAGCTTGTTCTGTACCCCAAATGACTGTTTCTTTCTTATACAGAACATCAATATAAAATCCTCCGCACCCAAAAATACCACAAGAGCAGGTATACATCGGGATTCTCCCTTGACGGGTAAGGGATTCGAAGAACTAAGTGACTACAAATACTTCACCCTCGTCTTCATTTAGCCTAAGTCCATTTACATATAGAGATATAGTTGAAGTAACTACCGGAGCTAATACCCGTTTATGCTTAGAGATATTCGTATATTTCTTGGATATATCAACCAACATTTCAAAAGTCAGTGTGTCTAAGCCGTTATCTTCAGAAGCAGCCATATATCATTACCACCTTTAGATGGAGGTCTGAGCGGACAGAGATTCCCCTATTTCGCCAAAAAACCTCATAATAAGGCTGAAACGGACTGAGATTCCGTTATGTTGTTCTTTTGAGCGTAAAAGGCAGTACACTTGCACCAAACCTGACATGAGTAGATATGGAAAAATAACCC
>NZ_JUEI01000135.1:0-10432 GCF_000802655.2 Paenibacillus sp. IHB B 3415
TTAAGCGGGAAATCTCTTAGTTCAACGTCTACTTTCTTGACAGAAGTCCAGAATCCCTCTAATTCCGCCGAAAGTGGGCGGAATGGGGAAACTAAAGGGATAAATCCCTCTGATTCCGCCGAAAGTTGGCGGAATGGGGAAATCAAAGGGATAAGTCCCTCTAATTCCGCCAAAAGTAGGCAGAATGTGAAAATCAAAGGGATAAATCCCTCTGATTTCTCTGAGTGCGGGCCAAAGGAGGAAATGAGGAGCACTAGTGCCCTTGATTTCCCCGAATGAGGGCCAAAGGAGGAAATGAGGGGCATTAGTGCCCTTGATTTCCCCGGATGCGAGCCAAAGGAGCAAATGAGGAGCATAAGTGCCCTTAAATTTACATAAGCTGCACAGGCCACATAGGCCGCATAAGCCCAGCTCGATTTACCTGTTAGGGTGACTTTTGTGTTTGAGATTTGCAGAACCTTTTCCCGCTTAAACAGCGGAGAGGACGGAACGATTGTGTACAAGCGGCAGCGGCCGCCTGAAAGCTTTCCGCAGGAAAGCTCACTTCAGAAGCAGCAGCAGTCTCCGGATTTTCACCACTAAGAAGAATAAATAAAATTTGGACACAAGAGCGATGGGGACAACGGTCTGTTCACACAGCATCCTCACAACACACAAACGTAGATCCTACTCAAATCAAAAGGCACGGCCCAAGCGAAATCCGCTTAGCCGTGCCTTATTTGTCTCCGGCGAGGGGGAGGAGCAGGACCAGAGATCAGCCCTTAACAGCCCCGGCAACTACGCCTTTGACGATGTACTTTTGCAGGAAGATGAAGACAACGATGGATGGCAATACGGCCATTACCATGGCGGTCATGGCATATTGCCAGTCTGAGGTATATTGACCGACGAAGGTGTAAGCGGCCAGTGTCAATGTCTTTGTATCCGGCGAGCCGTTAACCATCAGCAGCGGGAGCAGGAAGTCATTCCAGATCCACATCACGTCGATGATGACGATGGTGGTGGTTACCGATTTCAGCAGCGGGAAGATCACGCTGAAGAACAGGCGGAAGCCGGATGCGCCGTCGATGGTCGCACTTTCATCGATCTCAGTCGGGATTCCCTTCACGAAGCCGTGGTAGATGAATACCGCCAGCGGTGCGCCGAAGCCCCAGTACAAGAGGCCCAGTCCCCAGGTGCTCTCGGACAGATGCAGGTTCTTGGCCGTCTGCAGCACAGTCAGCATGATCGACTGGAACGGAATCAGCATCGGCATAATACACAGGAAGTACAGGACGCCGCTCCATCTGGACTTGGTCCGCGCCAGCTTATAGGCGGCGATGGAGGAGATGAACACAATGCCAAGCAGGCCAACGCCGGTAATGATGAAGTTGTTCAGGAACAGCCGCGGATAGTTGATGAATTTCCAGACATAGGAATAGTTACTGAAGGTCAGGTGCTTCGGCAGTGCGATAACGTCGGTCATGACCTCGCTGAAGCTTTTCAGGGAGTTAATAATCGTCAGGAACAGCGGATACAGGAACAGCAGAGACAATATGACCAAAACAACTTCCAGTATGATCTTGCCTGCCTTGTTGTTGTTTGTTTTCATTATGCCTCAACCTCTCTCCGTTTGAAGACTGTCAGCTGGATGATCGTCACGACAAGTACTGCCAGGAACAGGATAAGCGCTTTCGCCGTACCGTAGCCGTACAGGTTGTTCTGGAACGTATCCCGGTAAATATCATAAGCGATGCTGTAGGTGGTTCCGCCAGGTCCGCCGCCGGTCAGCGACAGAATGACGTCGAATACCTTGATCGAGTTGGTCAGCGCCATGAAGACGGAAATCGTAATCGATGGGGCAAGCAGCGGCAGCGTGATGCTGAAGAATCTTCTCATCGGACCTGCGCCGTCTACAGTAGCAGCCTCCTTAAGATCCTCCGGCACAGACTGCAGACCGGCAATGTAGATGACGAGATAGAAACCGATCGACTGCCAGATGGACACGCCTAAGATGGAGATGAACGCCAGTCCCGGTGTCCCGAGCCAGCTTAAGTCGAAGATAGCCCAGCCGGTGCTCTCACCCAGTGAGTTGAAGCCCTGCATGAAGATGAATTTCCAGATGAAGCCGACAATCACAAGACTGAGGATATAAGGGATAAAGAATGCCGCTCTCAGCCAGGAGGTGCTCTTGAGCTTCATGTCCAGCAGCACGGCCAGCAGAATCGCCAGCACGTTGACGATCACAATGTAAAGGATTGCATATTTAATCGTGAACCAGGCCGCATCGGAGAAGTTGCTATCCCCCGAGAAGATCTGTTTGAAGTTGTCCAGTCCGACGAATTTGGGATGCTTGGAAATCCCGTTCCACTTCGTCATCGAATAACGGATGGTCATGGCAAAGGGAATGTAGAATGCAACTGCGATACAGATCAGAACCGGGAGAGTAAAGATTCCGAATTCGAATTTCTCGCGCCATCTTTTGCCGAGTGTTTTTAACATGGATGCACCTCTTCTTGAGTTATAGGGTGGGAGTATTGTGCCTGGCTTGCCACACATAACCATTCCGGTTAGTCTATATTGTGTATTATAGATCAGACCCCTATACTCAAAAATGGATTTAAGAGTACAGTTAGGGGTAAAAAGGTGAACTGAGTCCGGATGACAAAAATGAGTCTGAGACCGGGACCTGATACACCAGCGGGGAGACGGAGAACATGATTAGACGAACGCTGTACAAGCTGTTTGAGCCTTTACTGGAGCGCATTTCCCGCAGGCTGGCCAACAAACTGATTCTTTTGTTCACTATAATCATCATTCTGGTGGTAAGCTCGCTGACGTACATTTCCTATGGAATGCTGCGCAAGGAATCGGTGAACAACAGCATTGCGAGCACGAGCAACAATCTGCTGCTGGTCGGACGCAATCTGGAGAGTTACCTGAGCGGAATTGAACAATTGTCCCTGCCACAAATCTCATATGATGAGTTCGCTTATGCCATCCTGCATGAATCAGAGGACTACGGCTCCAAGATGTATGTGGAGGATTATCTGAAGAATCTGTATTTCTCCCGCAATGACCTGGAGGCGGTATACCTGTATGTGATCAAGGAGCACAAGTATTATTATGTCACCAAGGAGAACTATAATATTACCGTCCGGGTGACCGAACATCCGCCGATTGAGAATCTGTCCTGGTATAAGCGGGCACTGGCGAGTCCGTTCAACCGCTCCTACCAGTCTTTTGTGGAAGAAGCCCCGGCTGCGGAGAGCAGTGTGGATTATCCTGTTAGCAAGGACAAGGTATTCATGGGGTATCACCGGCTGCTGCGTTCCATTGTATCGAGGGAGCCGCAGGCCGTACTGTCCCTTTATCTTAACTCGTCGGTGACCGATGAGATTATGAAGGATATTCCGTTCAGCACCGGCCAGCATCTGATGTATATCAGCCCGGATAATGAACCTTTTACGGTGGACGATAAGGAATTCTATCAGGGGAGCAGGAAGGCGGGGCTGCTGGACCAATTGACACCGGAGAAGAACGGGCGTGTGACGTGGTCGGATGAAGAACAGAAGTACCTGGTGATCTACGACATCAGTCAAAAAGAAGGCTGGAAGCTCGTCAAGCCGATTCCGTATACAGAAATCTATGCCGCGGCGACAACGACCCGCAAGCTGAATGTATTCATCGGCCTGCTGTTCCTGGTATTGTCCGTGGTGCTGGTCAGCGTCACTTCGAACAGAATTACGAACCCGCTGAAGAATCTGTCGCTGCAGATGAAGCGGTTCAGTACGGGTAGCTTCGATGCCGAGGCAACGGTGGAGGGTAAGGATGAGATCGCCTATCTGTCGCGCCACTTCAATAAGATGGTCGAGAAGACCAATGAACTGATTAATGAACGCTATAAAATGAAAATCGTTGAAAAAAATGCGGTCCTCAAAGCGCTGGAGGCCGAGATTAATCCTCATTTCCTGTACAATGCGCTGCAGGCCATCTCTACTAAGGCGCTCAAGAACAACAATGATGATATCGTCGAGATGGTCGACAATCTGGCCATGACGCTGAGATACTGCATCAGCGGGCGGGATGTTGTGCAGGCCCGGGAAGAGCTGCGGCATATTGAGCGTTATCTGGCGCTGCAGAAGGCGCGGTTCGGCAGCCGGATGCAGGTCGTGTACGATTGGGATGAAAGCCTGATGGAGCTGAGGATTCCCAAGCTGTCGATTCAGACGCTGGTGGAGAACTGCATCAAGCATGCGCTGGAGAAGGTATCCACTACGGTTACCATCCGAATTGAGGCGCATGTTACCGCTACCCACAGCGTAATTTCTGTACTTGATGACGGGCCGGGAATCAAGGAGGAGCGGCTGGAGCAGGTGATGAGCTCTCTGCAGATCCAGTGGGAGGACCGCGATTCGGATGCGGAGGAAGAGGACGGCAATGAGAGCATTGGCCTGAAGAACCTTAACACCCGGCTCAAGCTCTTATATGGAGAAGAGGCGGGATTGGCCATTCACAGTAGTGAACACGGGACACAAATGGATATGCGGCTGCCGCGGGGAGGAGTAGGACAACATGTATAAAGTGCTGATTATAGACGATGAGGAACCTTTGCGCGAAGCGATCAATATTCTGGGGGACTGGAAGGGACTGGGTGTCGGACAGGTTCTGGAGGCGACCAATGGCCAGGCGGGGCTGGAGATGCTGCGCCGGGAGAAATTCGATCTGGTGCTGGTGGATATGAAAATGCCGGAGCTGAGCGGCGCCCAGCTGCTGCAGATCGCCGAGGAGGAGTTCCCGGATCTGCTGCTGATTGTGATCAGCGGCTACAATGATTTCGAATATACGCGCCAGGCGATCCGCTCCAAGGTGGTGGATTATCTTTTGAAGCCGGTCAACCGGACCGATCTTAACCATGCACTGCGCAAGGCGGTGGACATACTCGAAGCGAAGCGGAAGCGGGAGAGCGAGTTCATCAACCGCAATATTACACTGAATATGTCTTTGCCGAAGCTGAAGGAGAAGATGTATTTGTCCATTATAGACCGCAGCTTCAAAACCCAGTCCAATGAAGCCTTCCTGCCGCTGATCGGTGCGGACGGGGCGGCCAGCCATTTCGCTGTAGGTATTCTGCGGATGCTCAATCTGGAGCAGGTGCGTAAAGAAAGATTCCATGAGGACCGGGATCTGCTGCATTTTGCCGTAACTAATGTAATGAATGAGAACAGTGACGGACAGTTTGAATCGTTCAGCTTTGCCAGCCCCAAGGGGGAGCGGGAGTTTATCGCTATCTTTACGATGAAGGGCGGATACGGGGCAGACGCCGCCTTTCTGTCTCTGCATCATATGAAGAAGGCCGCATCCACGCTGAAGGAGCTGTTCGGAATCGTCTGTGCCGGCGGAATAGGTGATCCCTACAGCGATCTCCTGAGTATTGCCGCATCTTATGAGGAGGCCAAGTCGGCACTGGACCGGATTGACCTGCTGGGCATGAAGGGCAGCATGATCCTGCAGAGCGGCGGAAGCATGATGGAGAAGCCGGCGTCCAGGGACAATCCCTCACTGACCGGGCGGATGCCGCAGATCCGCAGCAGCCTGGAGAGCGGTAACGTGAACCATGCGCGCAACATTTTCAGCGAGTTTGTCTCCAAATGGCAGGGTGCGGAGCATTTCACGCTCGGTGAAGCGGACAGAACACTGCAGGAATTCATTATTCTCCTCAATGAGATTGCTGCACAACTGGATGCAGTACCGCCGCAGATCCGCAGCAGCAAGGATAAGGGGCTGAACGCCCTGGGCATCCGCAGCGATTTTGCCTCCTTTGAACAGTTTGAGCGTGTACTTAACCAGATATTCGACGTTTATGCCGGAGAGATCAGCCGGACGTTATCCGGAGACCGCAGCAGCGTGCTGGAAAATATTAAAGCATACATTGATAACCATTATTTTGAGGATATTAAGATATCGATGTTCACGGATAAATATTTCCTGAGCAGAGAATACTTGATGAAGCTGTTCAAGGGGCAGTACGGATACGGCATTCATGAGTATGTGCAAAAGGTGAGAATGGACAAAGCCAAAGCACTGCTGTCCGATCCCGGCCTCAAAATTCAGGATATTTCCGAAATGCTGGGGTACAAGGATAAGAACTATTTCAGCAAGGCGTTCCGCAATTACTATGATTGTTCACCTTCTGAATTCCGGCTGCAGCTGCCTGGGGTAGAAAAGTGAAACGGTTACATGAACACACTTTTTTACCCTCATAAGTTCACTTATGTACATTCTTATCCTTTTTCTTTTTATTTAGAATGATGAGCAAGACCACAAGATGCAAAAGGAAAAGGGGGCAACATCATGTTAAAACGATTTATGGCACTATCTGCGAGTCTGCTGCTCGTCGGCGGACTGCTGGCCGGTTGCGGCGGGAACAACACCAATAATGCCGCTAACAACACGGCTGGAACAAATGGAGCAGAGAATACAGCTACAGATTCTTCCAAGCCCGTCACGATTAATATGTTTACCGCATCTCCCGAGTACACAGACGCTTTCAACGCCTACATCGCTGAATACAAGAAGGTTAAGCCAAATGTAACGATCAATCTGGAAATTATGCAGGCTGACTACAATACGGTGTTAAAATCCAAAATTGCCGCAGGCAGCACGCCTGACGTGTTCCAGACTACCGCTGGCGGCGATATCGATACTTTCGCTGAATACAGTGCTGACCTGACCAATGAACCGCTGGCAGCAGCGATGACAGATGCTGTCCGCTCCAACATGAGCTCCACAGACGGCAAAGTACTGGGACTTCCGGTCAAAGGCAACCTGTTCGTCCTGATGTACAACAAGAAGCTGCTGGCAGATGCCGGCATCACTGAAGTTCCCAAGACTACCGCTGAAATGGATGACGCCATCACCAAGCTCGAAGCTAAGGGCATCACGCCATTCGCCAACGCCTACAAAGAGTGGTGGGTATGGAAGCATATCTTCCAACACTTCGTTGACGCTGCAGCAACTGATGCAGGTACTGACGCTAAGACGCTCGTAGCTGATTTCATCGCCGGCAAAACGACCTTCGCAGATCATCCGGTGCTGAAGGACAACTTCTTCACCTTCATTGATACGACGGTAAAACACGGAACGGACAAGCCGCTGGAACGCGACAGCAATGCTGAAGTCAGTGACTTTGCCCTTGGCAAAACAGCATTCATGACCGGTAAAGGCGCATGGGATGAAGAAGCGATCAAGAAAATCACCCCTGACTTTGATCTCGGCATCGCCGGTTACCCTGTCAGCGACAAAGCTGAGCAGTCCCAGATCATCACCGGTGCCGACCAGGCGCTGCGCATTAACAAGGATTCTGCTGTAGCCGCTGAAACGATTGAATTCTTCAACTGGCTGTACACTTCCGAATACGGTAAGAGCTGGTTCTCCACAGTAGCTAAGGTTATTCCTCCAATCAAGGATGCACCGATGCCTGACCTGCAAATGCCTAAGGAAATGGAAGAAATCCTGAAAACCGAGAAATCCGGCGACCTGTCGGTGAACTACTCGCTGGATACGTTCCACCAGAAATTCGGTGAATTGATGCAGGCTTATATCGGCGGCAGCAAGACTAAGGATCAAGCGATTGATGAAATTCAAAAGGCCTGGATTCAATTCGGGTCCGCTCAATAAAAGCTTTAGTAACGGGAGGGCCTCCGAAGTAGAATTATTACTGAGGGGGCCTTCTTTTTATGTAACGCGGATTTGTGGCGGTGGCGGGCGGCCAGTGGCTGGACGTAACTGCGGTGAATGTTCGGGCTTCGGCCGCTGTTATGTTTGGATTTCCTGATTAAACTGCTGGCCGCAGTAGAAATCCAAACATAAAGGCGGACGCTGACGCTCCTCCAACCCAAACTTCACCTCCGTTACTGCGCCACTTATGCGAGCAGCGCAAGAAATCAGCAGTTACGAATATAAGAGAAGGCCTTATAATCAGGGGAGACCGAAAAACAGGGAAACCAAGGAGAACAATATTAACATTTGTCAGGAGGCCAAATTACACATGAGCAGCAAGCTGATCGATATTGCCGAGAACGGACTTTATCTTACAATTGAAATAACGGAAGAGCAGGATGTACGGCTGCTGCATTTCGGGGCGGCGCCGCTTGAAGCGGGAAGGATTGAAGAGAAGAGCAAGGTGGGCTTCCGGCTGCTGGAGCTTCAGCTGTCAGGTGAGGACCGGGCTGAATATCACGGGCGGACGCACCGCGCGTCGTATCCGGGGCTGCGTATGGTGTATGGCGGGCACAGCGATACGGTAAATCCGCTGGGACGCAAGCTGGAGATTACACTCGTTGATCCGCTGACAGGAGTGAAGGCGGTGCAGCATTATCAGTTCTATACAGGTGTGCAGATTGTGCGCTCCTGGACAGTGCTGCGCAATGAAGGGGATGCGGATACTGCGGTAGAATACATTTCTTCGTTTGCGCTTACTGGAGTGGACAAAGAGGGCAGCAAAGACCGGGGCGATAAAATCGAAGTGAGCCTTGCTCACAGCGGCTGGCAGAGCGAGCTGCAGTGGAAGAGCTACAGCCTACCGGAGCTGGGTATGTCCCATCTGGCCGACCGCGGCTCGAAGCGGATTGCCGCCAGCAATACCGGCTCCTGGTCGGCGGCTGAGCTGCTGCCGATGGCGGTACTGCAGAATAAGGAGAGCGGGACAAGCCTGTTCTGGCAGATTGAGCACAACGGCTCCTGGCACTGGGAGCTGACGGATCAGTACGACCAGCTCACGCTGCTGGTCAGCGGGCCTACGGAGCATGACAACCACTGGTGGATGAAGCTGGCCCCGGGTGAAGAATTCACCTCTGTGCCGGTGGCCGCAGGCGCTGTGCAGGGCGGCTTCCAGGGCGCGGCAGAGCAGCTGACCGCATACCGGCGGATCATCCGCAGACCGAATGAGGACAATGAGCTGCTGCGGATTATTTTTAATGACTATATGAACTGCCTGTGGGGAAGCCCGACGACGGAGAAGCTGCTGCCGCTGATTGATGCCGCCGCCGATGTCGGCTGTGAATACTTCTGTATCGACGCCGGCTGGTATGCCCCGGGCGAGTGGTGGGACGGCGTGGGCCAGTGGGAGCCGTCGATCGAGCGGTTCCCGGAAGGCATCAAATATGTGCTGGACTATATCCGCAGCAAAGGAATGATTCCCGGACTCTGGCTGGAGCTGGAGGTTATGGGGGTCAACAGTCCGAAGCTGGCTGAGACCGACGACAGCTGGTTCTTCATGCGCCACGGCAAACGGGTGAAGGACCGCAGCCGGTATCAGCTGGATTACCGCAGCCCGAGGGTCATAGAGCATGCCAATGGCGTCATTGCCCGGCTGGTGGAAGAATACGGTGTCGGATATATCAAGATGGACTACAACATCAACGCAGGGATCGGCACAGAGACAGATGCCGACAGCTTCGGGGACGGCCTCTTGCAGCATAACCGGGCCTATCTGGCCTGGCTGGACAGTATCTTCGTCCGTTACCCGCAGCTGGTGATTGAGAACTGCTCCAGCGGCGGCATGCGGATGGACTATGCCATGCTCAGCCGTCACAGCATCCAGTCGACCAGCGACCAGGAGGATTATGTGCAGTACGCGGCCATTGCCGCAGGCTCCCCGGCAGCGCTGACGCCGGAGCAATCGGCCGTGTGGTCGTATCCGCTGCGCGAAGGCGATGATGAAGAGGTCATCTTCAACATGGTCAATGCGCTGCTGCTCCGCGTTCACCAGAGCGGCCATCTGGCCGAGCTTGCTCCGCAGCGCAGAGCCCTGGTGAAGGAGGCGCTGGATTATTACAAATCCATCCGCGCCCATATCCCGCAGGCGTTCGCCTTCTGGCCGCTCGGTCTGCCGGACAGCCGCGGGGAATGGGTCAGCTTCGGCCTGCGCCATGGCGACATCCGCTATATTGCCGTATGGCGTATTGCCGGAGATGCAGCCGGGATTACGCTGCCCGTCCCTGAGCTGAAGGGACAGGCCGCAGAGGCCCGCTGCGCCTATCCGCAGGCGCATGGCTCCGAATGGAGCTGGAACCCGGCGGAAGGCAGCCTGAGCGTCTCGCTGCCGCCGGGCAAGACCGCGAGGCTCTTCGAGCTTCGGTCTTAGGATTAACCCTCAATAAGAACCGCCCCCTCAAGGGCTGGAGGATAGTACTCCAGCTATATGAGGGGGTGTTTTTATAGATAGGGGAATCAACCGTCTGCATCAACCGTCTGATTCCCGAACCCGTTGTTCGATTCACTTCCCGCGATTTTGTGTATAAACGAAGCAGACGTTGAAAAGGTATGGTAAATATAGGAAGTGGAAAAAGGTATCTTAATTTGCCCGTTTTCAGAGTTCTGGACCTATTAAGTGGAAAAAGACAGACTGTTGAAAAAGTCGATTTTCAAGCTGCTACATTCCCGGAAATTC
>NZ_JUEI01000136.1:0-10200 GCF_000802655.2 Paenibacillus sp. IHB B 3415
CTGGTGCTTCAACAGCACCAGCGGCGGCCTCATCCCGGCGCTCCATTCTCTCAGCTCCAGCTTGATCCCGCTCTGCTCTTTGCTGCGCCCCGCTCTCCGAGCCTCCGGTCTTCGACTCACCCGGTCTCATAGCGTCTCGCTGCTTTCCAGCACTTCGCGCTGGGTCGCCTCGCGCCGCAGCTGCACCTTTCTCGCCACCTCCGGCTCGAAAGCACCGATGATCTGCGCAGCCAGCAGCCCTGCATTCGTAGCTCCGGCACGGCCAATGGCTACCGTGGCTACCGGGATGCCAGCCGGCATCTGCACAATCGACAGCAGCGAGTCCAGGCCGTTCAACGCCTTGGACTGCACAGGCACCCCGATGACCGGCAACGTAGTTTTGGCTGCCACCATACCCGGCAGATGCGCCGCGCCGCCCGCTCCGGCGATAATCACCTTCAAGCCGCGCTCCACCGCTTCCTCGGCATAACGGAACATCAGATCCGGCGTGCGATGTGCCGAGATGACCTTTTTCTCATAAGGCACACCCAGCTCCTCAAGCACTGCACATGCATGCTCCATAGTTTCATAGTCCGATTTGCTGCCCATAATGACACCTACTTGCACAGACATCGTTCACCCAGCCTTCCGTTTCCCGTTATAGATATTCCTTTGATTTAAGTGTGTCCCATTTCCCTCTAGTTTCCCATAAATCCGAAAAAAATAGCCCGGATTCCAGACGCATTTTGCTGCGGGTGGACCCGGACTACTAAGGAATTAGGAGAGTACTGCTCCGGCATCTGCAGATACCCGGCCTTTAAGAGAGCCGGCGCAGAGCACACCCCCCGGTATACGCGGCGGCGGCTGGCCGTTTCAGTCATCCTATTTCCTCGTAGTCCGGCAATTTACGGTTACCGGGTAGAAACTTCCGGGCCCTATCCCCGGTTTTATACGAGCTCTTCATAGGTTCAGTTTAACAATGCCCTACACTTCGTGTCAACTTAAACACGAACATTGTCATATCATGCCTCTCAAATGTTCGCTTTTGGGCACATTTAATTTTCTTATTCCGCCTATTCCGGCCATCTCCGCAGAAAAAAAGGGGAACGCCTAAGCGCTCCTCTGCAAGTATCTCTATTATTTAACAACCAGCACCGGAATGCGCGCGCTTTGCACTACATTGTGGCTGACGCTGCCCAGAACGAACTCCCGGATTCCGCCAAGCCCGCGGCTGCCGATAACGATGACATCCACCGTGTGCTCTTTGGCATAAGCCAGAATCACTTCGGCAGGCGATCCCTGCAGCAATTCTACAGTAGCGTTCAGGCCTTCGGCTTCCAGCCGGCTTTTCACTTCATCCGTAGTCTGGACCGCGAGGTCATAATAATCCTTGTTCACTGATGCCGGCAGAGGCGCGAGAGCTTCCCCGATGAAGAACCGCGGGAATTCAAATGCGTGTACGACGTACAGGGAGGACCCTGGAGTTACCTTGGCCAGTTCAATCGCCCGCTCCAATGCCTGATTGGCAGCCTTCGAACCGTCATAGGCTAGCAAAATTTTAGAGAATAACATATACGCCACCTCTTTCTATTGTGTACAGCCTTAGCCAAACTACAAGAAACTTAACTCAAAAAATATCCATACAGCAGGATATTCAGCAGCAGCAACAGCGGAATTCCGATCCTGAAGGAAGTATGCCTCGTCTTGTGGCGCTTGCGGTACATGGCAATCAGCACACCCAGCGCGCCGCCCATGAACGCCAGCAGAAACAGTGTTTTCTCCGGCACCCGATCCCGTCTTTTGCGGGCCTTGTTCTTGTCTTCCGACATCACCACATACCCGATAATATTGATCAGTGCGAACCACAGCAATACAACCTTGACCATCCTTCCGGCCCCTCCTCCTTGCATCCTATCTACTCTCTATTATATTACCCTTTCCGGCAAAAAACCAATAACCCTCACATTACCTGCCAAGTATCCGCCGCTCTTGTCTGCTCCCTGTGCCCGGTTCTCCGGCCTCTCTGATCCATAGCCAGGACAGCACTGCAGCAAGCAGCGCCGCAATTCCGCCAAGCCAGAAACCGCCGGTCAGTCCATACGCCGCACTCATCCATCCCGCTACAAAAGGCCCACCTGACATACCTATGGCATACACCGCCTGATAGAAGCCCATAGCCGTTGCCCGTTTGAACGGAGCGACTCCCGAGACCGATTTACCCAGCAGCAGCGGGAAAATAAGTCCCTGCATGAAGCCGTTCCCAATCTGCGTTGCACAGAGAGCGGCTAGAGTAGGCATAGAGGGAATCAGCAGCGTGAATACCGCACTCCCGGCAAAACCCAGCATTAACGTTCCCCGGTCCCCAAGCCATTTGCCGAATAGACGTGAGCCGTACAGTGTAGCAATCGCATGCGGCAGCATGAAAGCCAGCGTCAGCCAGCCGAGACTCTCTTTGCTCGCACCGATATCCAGCGCCTGATTCGGCGTATAGCCGAACATCGTAATGAACAGTACACAATGCGCCAGCACGGACAAAAGCGAGACCTTGACCAGCAGCGGTTCCCGGACTACTCCGGCAAGATCTTTAATCTGAATCGCATTCCGTTTCTCCTGCTTCTGTTCAGGCAGACGTAGTGCAAGCAGCAGCGCTGCCGCCGCCACAATCCCGCCGATAATAAACGGAGTGTTCCAGCCCCAGTGATCGACCATATAGCCGCTGATCATCATACTGGTCAACTGGGCAATAACCGTTGTGAACTGCAGCATGCCCATCGCTTTACCAGCCTCTTCTTTCGGAAAATACCCCGCGAACATCACCGAGTACACGACCCACGCGGAGGCCGCAATCCCTGAGACGGCACGTGCAGCCAGCGCCCAGCCCGGATGAGCACCAGCCAGGAACAGCAGACAGCTCGCTCCGCTGGCGATTAGCCCCAGATAAATAAACGGCCGCCGCCGGTTAAGATAATCCGAACCGATCCCGATCGGCAGACGGAACAGAATCTGCATCAGACCGTATATGCCCAGCACCGCTCCAACCATGACATAAGAAGCTCCCAGATGCTCCACATACGGAGACAACACGGGCACATAGATATAAGAAGAGAACCAGAACATAAAGACAATCACCAAAAAGAAAAACCGGCTGCCTCCCCTGCTGCCCGAGACTTGTACCGATTGAATTTGATCCTCTAGTTGCTTAGCCGCCGCCACTTCATCACCCGCTCCACTATATTTGCCGGAACCCTAACAGTCCTGTCCAGCCTCAATCTCCTAAGTAAAACATATCTGCCGCCGCTTGGACAGCCCCCGTAAAGTAACATTACACTTAATCTTCAGTTATACACCAGCCAGCTCCGCGATTTCCATAAACACAACAAAACCACCGGATGTTCCGGCAGTCTTGTTGTTCTCGAAGCCTTCCCTCCCTGGAAGGGAAACTAACTTCTATATAACAGAGCTTAGAATAAACATGCTGCTCTTACGTTAACTAGTCTTACGCTTGTATCTTGGCTTGTATCTTGGCTTGTATCTTGGCTCATTGTTTGCCGCTCACTTCATTTAATGCACTTTTGCCCTTCACTTTAGGCTATCTTATTTCCCCTTCTGCTTGGCTTCCATCGCTGCCTTCAGCAATTCGCCAAGGTTAGAGCCACCGGCGCTTTCCGGCTTGCTGTACTGCTGGACCAGCTTCTGCTGTTCACGTTTGTTAATATGCTTGTGGTCCTTATCCATCGTCTCCGTAATCCCGCAGCCGAGGCACTGCACATACATCCCTGCCTTGCCTTCCTTAAGCTCCATCTTCTTATGGCACTGCGGACAGCGGCGGTTCGACAGCTGCTTCTCCCCTGCCCGGGTATAGCCGCAGTCCTCTTTGGGACAGACCAGCAGCTTGCCGCGTTTGGTCTTCTTCTCCAGCATTCTTGTCCCGCATTCCGGACAATGGCTGTTAGAGACATTATGCGGCTTGTATTCCGCCCCGCTATTCTTGACCCCGGACACCAGCTCCTGTGCCATACTGCGGATGCCCTGCAGAAAAGGCTCCGGACGCCCTTGCCCGCGCGCGATCTTCTCCAGCTCCGCTTCCCAGCGTGCTGTCAGCTCCGGTGTACGCAGCTGTCCGGAAACCAGGCCGATCAGCTGTTTCCCTTTGCCGGTCGGATGCAGCAGAGTGCCCTGCCGTTCAATCGTATCCGAGCTGACCAGCTTCTCGATGATATCCGCACGGGTTGCCGGTGTTCCCAGCCCGTACTTCTCCATCTGCGTCAGCAGCGAAGCTTCATTATAACGCTTCGGCGGCTGCGTCCGGCCGGGCTTAATGATGCAGCGCTCAATTTTCACGCTGTCGCCCTCCCGCAGCTCCGGCAGCTTCACACTGCCCGCTGCAGGCTCATCGCCCGCGTTCTCATCCTCCTCATCCGAACTCATATCCCCGCCATAGACTTCGCGCCAGCCCGCGTCCTTAACCGTAGTGCCTTTAACCTGGAACGATTCTCCCTCCACGCTCACCGTCACAGCCACTGCATCATAACGTGCCGGAGGATAGAACAGGCTGATGAACCGCCGTACAATCAGATCATACAGCTTCCGTTCTTCCGCACTTAATAGATTAAGCAATACCGTCTGCTCTGTTGGAATAATTGCGTGATGGTCACTGACCTTACTGTCGTCAACAATCCGTTTCGTAACCGGCAGCGGTTTGCGCAGTAGCGGTCTAGCGAGGGTCGCATACGGTCCGACTGCTACGCTGTCCAATCTTTCTTTTAGCGTACCCGTCATATCGGCAGTTAGGTAGCGGCTGTCCGTACGCGGATAAGTAACCAGCTTATGCTGTTCATACAGCTTTTGCAGCAGGCTTGAGGTTTGTTTGGCCGAGAAGCCAAATTTACGGTTTGCATCCCGCTGCAGCTCCGTCAGGTCATAGGCCAGCGGATGGGGTTCGCTTTTCTCGCTTTTGTGCACCTTGGTGATCCGTCCGCTGCGGCCGGTCAGCTTCTCCTTCAGAATACCCGTCTTGTCTCTGTCAAAAATCCGGCCATCCCCGCCCTGCGCACGCCATCCCGCCTGAAAATTGCCGAAATCGGCAGTCAGCTGATCATATTCCTGGGAACGGAAGCCCGTGATTTCATTTTCCCGGTCCATAATCATGCCAAGCGTTGGTGTCTGTACACGTCCTGCCGAGAGCGGCGCACCGAACTTACAGGTTAAGGCTCGCGTAATGTTCAGCCCGATCATCCAATCCGCCTCTGCACGGCAGCGGGCAGACTCATACAACCGGTCGAAGTCCTTGCCCGGACGAAGCGCGGCGAAGCCTTCCTTAATCGCCTTATCCGTCTGCGAGGAAATCCATAGCCGCTTGAACGGCTTCCTCCACCCAGCCATATTCATGATCCAGCGTGCCAGCAGCTCACCCTCACGCGCAGCATCCGTCGCAACGATCAGCTCCTCAATATCCTGCCGTTTCATCAGCTGCTGTACCGCTTTGTATTGCTGGCTGGTCTCCCGCAGCACCTTCAGCTTGGCCTTCTCCGGAAGAATCGGCAAATCCTCCAATGCCCAGGTAGCATATTTATTGTTATAGTCCTCAGGCTCAGCCAGGCCAACCAGATGCCCCAGAGCCCAGGTAACCACATATTTCGGGCCTTCCATATAGCTCTTTTGCTTATTTCCGCAGCCCAGCACCCGGGCAATCTCCCGGGCAACCGATGGCTTCTCCGCCAGTACCAGTACCTTCATAATTCTCTCCCCTCCATATCAACAATCTATTATACCACGGGATAAAAGACCGCAAATATCATCAGGCTGATTTCGCTTCATTTCAGATAAACTAGAATTATTCCCCAGCCGAAAGGAGTCACAGCCAATGCTCACAACAGAACCGTATAATGTTATATCAGTAGGTGTAGTATCCGTATCAGGATCACAGCACAACCTGCGTCTCGAGATTAAACCTCAATACAGACCTGCCTTGAAGGGGCTGGCTGATTTCAGCCACTGCCAGATTCTCTGGTGGATTCATGAATTTGCAGACGATGCCTTCCGGCGTACTACGCAGATTGAGCCTCCATATGAGGCTCCGGTAACTGGTGTATTTGCCACACGTTCTCCCGTACGCCCTAATCCTATTGGCCTTTCCGTGGCCGAAATTGTGTCCGTTGATGTTGAACAGGGAATTGTTGAGGTTACCGGACTGGATGCCTATCCGGGGACGCCTGTGCTCGATATCAAAGCCTATTTTCCTGCTACCGACCGTGTCCGTCATGTCAGAGTCCCTGTATGGGCGTCCTCTTGGGGAGAGTGGGCTCTAGAGTAAACTAGTACGAGGAGAGAGCTCATGACTAACTGCAAGCTTATTCTGCAAGCGATTGAGTACATTGAATCCAATCTGAAGCAGCCATTGTCTGTCCTGACCCTCTCCAGGGTGAGCGGTTATTCGCTTTATCATTTTATCCGGCTGTTCCAGGCGGTTACCGGGCTGACACCCGGCGACTATATCGCAAGACGTCGAATTTCCGAGGCTGCACGTGAGATTCTGAGAACGCCTGACCGCAGCTTCCATGATATTTCCCTGGATTATTCCTTTAATGATTATGAGACCTTCACCCGTGCCTTCAAAAGATTGCTCCATACCACCCCCACCCGTATCCGCCAAAAATCAAATCCCGATATCCCTCTGCTGCTGCATCCTATACAGGGAATGGATCTGCCGCACTGGACTGTCCACAACACCGTATCTCCGGAAATCATTGAGCTCGGGGAAATCAGGCTTCAGGGACCATTTGTTACCGTTAACAACGATCCATCTATTATAGGTACAGCTTGGGAACAGCTATTCAGCGGTATCGCCTCTATTCCCTGCCGTAAGCTTCCGGAAAGGTATTATCAGCTTGGCTATTGGCCGGATAACTATGAGGATAGCGGCATCTCTTTTCTCTGTGCCTGTGAGTTGAACGCATCATCGCCTTTACCATCCGGCACTACACTTCGGGCAAACAGAGGACAAGCAGATAGTAATCTTCCCGTCCACATCCTGCCACCAGCGCGTTATCTCAAATTTATGCATAAAGGACCTTCAGCTGAAGTCTCCGCTACATACAAATATATTTATGGCGTATTTCTGCCCGGAACCGATTATCGCCTAAACCTCACTTATGAATTTGAATATTACGGCAAAGACTATCTCGGACCAGATAATCCCAACTCGGTAAGTGAGATCTACATTCCTTTAACTTTGCTTTGAATACAAACAAGTCCGCCTCTGCAGAGCAGACGCGGACAAGTAAACTTCTCATTTTTCGAATTATTTCTCTGCCTTAAGGAATCACTATAGTGGTCTCAAGTTCTTTATAATAAGTTTTTACCCGTTCACCATTAGCATCCAGCAAAATATTCAGCTCACTATCAAACGTACATGTATACGGTCTGACCGTAATCGTCTTGGGAATTTGCGGGAAGGTATTGTATAGATTATCCAGAATAGGATGCTGAACTGCCTTGGCCATGGCATACCCCATCTGCCGGGGATTGATAACATTTCCAACATCATCTACAAGCTCATAGAATACCTCTGTTGGAGCATATTCTCCTGTCTGCTCCGGCGAGGCAGGTACTTCTCCTTCACTGGTTATGATCAACCTCATGGTAACAGGTGTGATGTCGAGGTTCTTGACTCTATAATGGAAAGAGCCTCTGCTTGCACCTTGATCCGGAGTAAGGTTGATTATCCCCTCCGCTACCTTCTTCACCGTTACCTGGAACTCGAAAGGCTCTGCGATCTGAGCAACAGGCACCTGGATATCCACCTTGAATTCGTCTCCTAAGGCTGCTGTGTTCCGCAGTTCATTCAGCTCTAATAGAAGAGTATGAGGTTGTCCACGCACGTCGCCTGTTGAAGCGGAGCCGAAGCTCACAGGCTCCCCTGATGGCAGGGTAACGACCGGCCAGCCCACCAGCCCTTTGGTCGATTGATCAAAATCATGGGTTTTATAATCAGTAATTTGCGCCTGAACCCGTTCATCCATAACTCCCTCTCTTTTAAATCCAAAAGCCAAACGGGTACCGTCATAAAATACTTCAGTAACCCTTAATGTAACTCCATCCTTTGTAACGCTCATGTTAGGTGAAGTAGTCAAGCCCTTTTCCGCCGCCAATTTCAAACCTGGGTTCTCCGTGTGCTTGAATATACTGCTGAATACGGGGAATTGACTCAATGTATCGGCCCATACAGGGGAGATGAATCCTGCGGTTACTGTACCTAACCCGATCATTACGGCCACACATGCGGCTGCTAACGTCTTTTTAAACAATTTGCGGCCTCCTTTTATCTCCATATGCTCAATACGGTTCATAATTTGCTCATTATAACTGTCCACAGGAAGCTGAACCTTTCCGATGATGCTGCGAATCTGCTCCAACATTTGCTTCTCAGTTTGATTCTGCCACTTCTCCACGAGTGCATCCTCCTTCGTTCGCTTTTTGCTGGATCAGTTTTCTCCGGAGCCGTTCATACTTCTTGCGGAGCGCCGCTGAACTCCTCCCGGTAATTTGCGCAATTTCTTCGAAGCTGTATTGTTCAATGACACGAAGAATTAACAACCCTCGCTCTTCCGGACTAAGAGTGCCAAACAGTTTGTCCACAGGGGAATCGTCTGGGAATCCTGAATAATCCCGTACTAGCTGTAATTTATAAAGTGACAACAATCTGCTGCGGCGTTTACGTCTGCGAAGCTGGTCCAGGCAATGATGATACGCTACCTTATACAACCAGGCTGAAAAAGAGATACGCTTCTCATAACGCCCAAGCTCCTGATACACCTTTACGAATATGTCCTGCACAGCATCCTCTGCTTCTTCACGGCTTCTTAATATATAATTGCAATATGTGTAGATCTGCCGCTCATATGCAGTAATTAACGTTGTAAAGGCTTGCCGTTCACCTGCACGCACCTTATTAATCGCTTCTTCAATCATATTTGGATTCACTTGGCCCCCGGGGTTGCTTTGCTCCAAAAGAATCACCTCCATTTTCCTTTTACACCTGTATAACGAATGCCAAGTGCTTATTTGTGACATCCCGAAATTGGCCGGATACGAAAAAAAGGCAGCTCTCTGAAAACAGAGTGGCTGCCGTTAGAAGATACTACATTTAAGACTGTTGTTGTTAAAGGTTTATCTCCCAAACCTTAGGCAGGCTTCAAAAAACACCTTGTCCCCGCCTTGGCCGCGCATATATACTCCCACTTCAGTCCGGGAAGACCTTAAAATGCTAACTTCCTCGCCATACTGGGCTTCCTGCGCATAGGTTATGTGAAGACCGGTAAGCTCCAGCTCTTCCCATTCCTCCAAGGTCAGCGCATCACAGCATAAATCTATATACCGTGCATTGTTAAGATGCCTGTTATTATCGAGTCCGCTATATCTAACCTGATAGCGATAGGCTTCCTGCAGAGAAAGATCAGCGGGAATCACTACTTTGTCCGGGAGACTTCCTACCGAATCCTCCAGATAAGGCTCTACAGCAATGGGAAGGGCTGAAGGACGAAGGATCTTCCGCTTATCCATATCCACCAGCGCCCAGATCGAGCGTGCCGCCGCCAGTTCTTCAGCATTACTATCAAAAATCCGATAATCCCGCTGCCAGAGCGCTCCTTTGTTTCCTTTACTCCAGGTACGCACTTTAAGAAGCTCGTTAGGCGACGGTAAACGTCGAAGATCCAGATCGAGTGTGATAACCATCCAGCCCATTCTTGCATTAAGCATTGTATCAATACTTAGACCCAGGCTGCTTACAGCCGAATCCGCAGCACGCTGCATAATATCAAGAAGAAAAGAGAGCTTGCCTCTTGACCGAAAATCAGTGTCACTTGCATGAACCATAAATTCCTCTGTCCACAAAAGGTTGCCGTGCTTGTCCATAACTTTACGCTCCTTTACGCATCCATCCACAATTCCCTCTGTTGTATCCACATTATCTAATACGATATCCACATGAATTGGGGAGTACTTGTTAAAAAATATAATCTATCCACATGTGTATAAGTTTTCATTTCTTTCTATTTACCGCCGAATTATACACAATCTATGCACAAAATGCACAAGCAGTACCAGAAATAGGGCCCTAAGTAATTGTAATACTATTCTCTATAGGACACAAAAAAGCCATTGTCGATTTCTCAACAATGGCTTCATGTGCTTGGCGGCGTCCTACTCTCCCAGGACCCT
>NZ_JUEI01000137.1:0-15151 GCF_000802655.2 Paenibacillus sp. IHB B 3415
GAAGGCGCAGCTGTTCTGAAGCGTAACGGCAAGATCTTCATGAGCTTCTCTGCGAGCGCGACTGACTATAATTACTGCATGGGCCTGATCACGGCGGATGAGGACAGCGATCTGCTGGACGCCGCCTCCTGGACCAAACATCCTGAACCGGTCTTCAAGACCAGTGAGGAGAACGGGCAATACGGCCCGGGGCATAACAGCTTCACGGTCGATGAGAACGGTGAGGATGTGCTGATCTACCATGCCCGCAACTATAAGGAGATTACCGGAGATCCGCTCTACGATCCGAACCGCCATACCCGGGCCCAGCGCCTGCATTGGAATGAAGACGGCACGCCGGATTGGATGTGCTGATCTACCATGCCCGCAACTATAAGGAGATTACCGGAGATCCGCTCTACGATCCGAACCGCCATACCCGGGCCCAGCGCCTGCATTGGAATGAAGACGGCACGCCGGATTTCGGTATCCCGGTGAAGGACGGCGGGAAATAACGGACCGGTTCCCGTGACCTGGAGCCGCAATGGCAGATGACTGGCCTGCAAGAGGCAGCAAGTTTCTGCTATATAGAGTGAACTTAAGTTCAGCTTATATAGACACAAAAATCCCGCAACCCTGGCAGGGGAGCGGGATTTTTTGCGTCTTGCTTTTATCTGATGGGTATAACTGTATTTGGTGCAACTAAAGTCACCAGTTATTGCGTGGTAAGTATTATAGTTGTATTCTCTGCAATTATATTGACCTTTGTGCCGCAAAGGAGCACTTTTCGCTACTTTTAGTTGTACAGAATACAATTAAGAGGCCGAATTTGCTTGCTGGCCGTCTTTTAAGTGTACGGAATACAACTATCGGTGACAGAAGCTAATCTTAAGATATTCTTGATTACCCCGCCGTTTGTGTGGGAGCTCCGAGTGTTTTTATTGAATTCATGCGAGATCCTGCACAAAATACAACATTTTCCTCAAGATATCGGCCCTAATCCAAGATTGTTGTATGAAATACAGCATTTCTCCTCCCCCAGGCAGTTTATCCGGAAAATTCTTGTATTTCGTACAACATTCCTCCCTTACAGCCGGATATATTGGGGTCCAAGTTGTAAAACGTACAACATTTGTGCCTAGGTGAAGCTCTGTGCCGCGAATTGTGGATAGAACATAGAACACAGAACATAGAACATAGAACACAGAACACAGAACACAGAACACAGAACACAGGAAGCTCACTCCACTCCTGCTGCCCGGCGCGGCACTCGGAGACAATAGTGTATCCCTACTGTTTCTTATCATCTATAGGAACCGTTATGGTCTTGTTATAAGTCTTAATGTAGTGGTATCCATCCAGCAGCAGGAGCTGCGGCGCCTCCTCCGTATTAAACGAATAGGTCCGCTCCCACAGGATGTTGCCGTTCTTCAAATCCCACGGACGGGACTGGGATATTGAAGTAACGGGAACTGTGGTTCCTCCGGCTTGAACAGCTAAAGTCTCCGTGTCGAGGAAGGTGAACTGCTTCCCGGCGATCACGATATCATAGCCGGTACTGGTCCGGGTGACGCTTCGAATCCAGAGCTTCTCCTCGCCAAGCAGAATGGAGCGGTCAGAGGGTGCGGCCAGGGAGACAGGCTGTTCTATTTTCTCATATCCGGTGAAATTATCGAGTACCAGTTCAACACTTTGCAGCTTGTCTGTCGGGAGCACATCGTATTCGATTTCAAAATCCGTGAGTCCTGTTTTGCCGGAACGTGCCGAACGCATGGACCAGTAATTCACTTCAATCCCATTCACATAGAGCTTGGTTACAGCCGAAAATCTCGAAGTCTCCCCATCTTCCAGTTCATAATGCCCCTTCACAAGGGTTGAGGTCGGAGAAGCTGTAATAGAGTCATAGTGGACAGTTCCCTGATCCACCGGAACAGCTTGGGAAATATCCGCTGTAAGCAGGCTTTTCATGGCTTTGTTCGCTTCAAATTTGAAGGAGACAGGATAGTGTGCCACTGTCCCGTTCTCCAGCCGCTCGCTGAAGGTAACGGTCAATGTTCTGGAGAAAGGGCTGGCTGGCTCGAATTTGTATACTCCCTCGTAACGGGTACCGTCTTTGCTGCCTCCGCCGCTCCCCCCCAGAGGATCTGAATCCGTCAGGAACCCTTCCAGTTTATCTACTCCGTAACGGAGAGAATAGTTGCCGGCAGGGAAGTCGCCGGTATATATACTACCTGAAGCCGGATCAATGCTGTAATACATCGTCAGGGCGTTGTCGTCCGCAATCACCCCGTTAATGGTAATAACCGTTCCGTCATCAAACGTTTTGCTTTTATGGACGCTTTGTCCGTATCCGTGGTCCGCCAATTCAGAAAAGGCCATGGTATCCAGCTCGCTTTTACTAAACAGCTTCCCGCCGTAATAAGCAAATGCAGGATATTGATAGATACCCACCGTCAGAATAAAGGCTGCAGCTGCTGAGGCAACCCAAGTTTTCACTCTAACCCGGGTTCTTGTCTTCACAGGAACACGCTCAAGCGCTGTTCGAAGTCTGCCCTCAAGTTCTGATGGGGTCATGATCTGCTGATGCTCCTGTAATCTCTCCTCGATCGTTCTCATAACGGTCACCTCCGATCATGGCTTTTAGTTTCTGTATGCCCTGCGAGATTCTTGACTTGATTGTACCGACCGGTGAATCGGTCATATCGGCAATTGTCTGATAGGGAAGATCATGAACATAGCGGAGTTCAATCGCTTCCCGCTGCCGCGGATTCAGCTGGGCGAGCAACGCCGACATGTCCAGCTCAGACTCCGTATAGCGGTAGGGGTTATCTGCAGTCCATGCGGCAAGTGAAGGCTCCCGGTCGTCTTCGTCGTCCAGGGGAAGATAACGCTCCTGCTTGCGGAGGACGGTCTTGCAGCGGTTCACGAGTATCGTTTTGCTCCAGCTGTAGAAGGCCTCCCTATTGTTCAACTGCCCCAGCTTCTCGTAAAGCGTAACAATCATGTCTTCCATGACATCCATTGCATCATGCTCATTGCCCATATAGCTGTAGGCAAGCCGGTAATAAGCGTCCTGTTCGGCCAGGATTAGTTCTAGTAATGCTTCTTTATTGCCCCGCTGTGCCTGTCTGACCAGACGGCTTACATTCATGTACTCACCTCTTTCATAGATAAGAGTCCGCAGAGGTTCTAAAAGTTCATTATGCACAAAAAAATCTCCACAGCCTGTTCCGGGGGGAAATGAGTACCCCTGGGAAGCCGCGGAGGAATTAGTATGATGAGCTTTCTTTAGTCATCATTATTTCATTCATTATTTCATTCATTATTTCATTCATTCACTCATAGAACAGCAGACGTTTGGCATAGGCGTTGCGGAAGTCGGTGGGGGTGAGACCGACGATCTTTTTGAACGATTTCATGAAATTATGGCAATCCTTATAGCCGAGCTGCAGGGAGACTTCACTGACATTCTGGTTGGTATCGGCCAGCAGGAATTTCGCCAGCTCCATCTTCTGCTGCAGAATATATTGCTTCAGGGAGATCCCGGAGATAACGGTGAACAGATGGGAGAGATATTTCTCATTGTAGCCGAAGTAGGCGGCGATTTGTGATACCTTGATGTGCTCACTGCGGCTCCACTTGATGTAGTCCACAATATCGTTATATAGTTGCTCCTGCTTCGTTTTCTTGAGCGGATCAGCATCGGTATGACAGGTCTGGTTGTAGAGCTCGCACAGAATCACAGTAGTCATATAGTTGTTGAGAGTAGTCTGATTGTAACCCCGCACTGAATCCTGCAGCTGCTTCATCATTACGATGATTTTCTCCAGGCTCCGGAGGGTTCCGTACTGAGGCAGTAGAATCCGGTTATCTTCCTTGTCATAGGTACGGGGAGCGAGATCGGCAACCTGAATTCCGCTTGTGGAATGAAAGTGCAGCCAGTAGAAACTGCATTCAGAGGGCTTGTACCCGTATTGCTTGGTGAGCGGGGGGAGGAGCAGATACTCTCCTTTGGAGACCACGAATTGCTGGTTGTCACCCGCCAGATAGAGCACTCCTTCGGTCATAACGATAAGCTCGTAATCCTGCAAAATTCTGCTCAGGTGAATCCACTCTGCGGAGGGGGCGACAAACTTGCCGGTAATCTCCAGATTCACTGGCTTATCCACAATCAGCTCGAAGGCAGTCATTTGCATGTCCCCTTTTTTCTGACTTTAGTACACTTCTTCTAACCTTTATTATTCCTTAATCCCGGCATGAAGTAAAGCGCTTCCCGAATAAAAAGTTTAGGTAATGACTAACCTTTTTACACATATTCGAACATTAAACTATTTATCCGAATTTGAAATAAGGTTAAGCTGTAGATAAGACAAACAGACAAACTTAACCCATATTCAGGCAAAGGAGATGAGGCTAAAAGCTTGTGAAATATGGAATTTGCGCTACGAATAGCGAGGCGAAATTTTTTTAGATTCTAATGTAAGCGTATACATTTTTGTGCGGGCAAAAATACAGATACAAATTCAAGCTGAATTATTCAAGGGAGAATCCGAAAATACAGAAGCGGTTTCGTTTAATTTTAGCAAATGTTGAAGTATATCTTGCTTTACCATAGAGGCGGACAGAAAAAGGGAGGATACAAAATGAAGAAGTTACTAACGGGTATGCTCGCGCTTATGCTCAGTGCGGCGGCGTTATCGGGATGCTCCGGCGGCAACAATACAAATACAGATACAGATGCTGCCGGTGGCGGAGATACGGGCAAGAAGGTGAAGCTTACGGCAATTATGACTAAACATCCGCTGACCCAGGAATTCTCCAAAATGAAATGGCTGCAGGAGGCCGAGGAACGCGCCGGCGTTGAAATTGAGTGGCAGGAGGTCACGGCGGACTGGGATCAGAAGAAGGGCACACTGCTCGCCAGCGGTGATATTCCTGACCTGATTGTAGGCGTAAATTCCATTACGGATGCCGATTTCTCGCAGTTCCCGGGCCTCTTCGAGGATATGACCGGACTGATCAAGGATTACGGCCCTAACGTACAGGCGATGTTCGATGCCAAACCGGAGACCAAAGTGATAGCCACACAGCTGGACGGTAAAATCTACGGCCTGCCCAAATACCAGAGATTCTGGCCGGAAACCACAACACGCCAGTTCATCAACCAGAAGTGGCTGGACAATCTCGGCTTGCAGATGCCGACAAACTGGGATGAGCTGTTCGATGTGCTGAAAGCATTCAAGGATGAGGATGCCAACGGAAACGGCGATAAGAATGACGAAATTCCGATGGATTTTGCCCCTACTGGAACTGTAGCGTTCGGAGCCTTTATGCCGACGGTGCTGATGGGCAGCGAAGGGATCACGCTGACGGATAACAGCGGACTGGGTTATTTCGTCGAAGACGGCAAGGTGAAGAACTTCTTCACGGATGAGCGTTACAAAACGCTGGTCGCGTTCCTGAACAAATGCTTCAGTGCCGGACTGATCAATCCTGAAGTGTTCACCCAGGACTATACCAAATACCAGTCCGTTGCCCGCGGCAACGGTGAGACAGCAGCCGTCGGCTTCACCTGGGGCTGGGAGGTAACGGACAGAGTCGGAAATACGCTGGCTCCGCAGTATACCTCGATGTCTCCGCTCAAAGTATCGGCTGATTCCACCAGCAAGATATCCTGGAGCTATGATTACAACTCCCTGAACTATGGGGTGAATGCAGTACAAATATCCGCCAAATCCAAACACAAGGAAGCGGCCATGAAGTTCATCAATGAATTGTATGATCCTACTGTAAGTATGCAGGTGCTGTTCGGCTCCCTCGGGACGAATATCGGTGACAATGGAGACGGCAGCTACAGTATTCTGCCTCCTGCGGATGCAGCGATGGACCCTGGTACCTGGAAATGGACCTCCTCCTGGGCCGATAACGGGGCTATGTATATTGCGGATTCCCTCAAGCTGACGCTGGGGACGGATATGCAGTCTGTCGGCAGCCAGACCGAGCCCCTCAAAGCAGCGCTGGACGGGATCAATAAGGATACGGATGTGCTGCCAAGCATGTTCATCAAGTACAGCGCGGCGGATAACAACACGATGAGCTTGAATAACACCGGTATGATGTCTCTCGCCCTGTCGAAATGGTCGCAATGGATTACCAAGGGCGGCATTGATGCCGAGTGGGATGACTACGTGAAGAATATCGGGAAGACCGGGGTAGACAAGAATATTGAGATCATTCAGAAATATTACGATGACTACAAGAAGAATCAGTAATACAGTCTTGCAGCAGCTAACACGCCATTAATCGAGGCACAGGTGCATAAGAGAAACCGGGACCGGAAGAAGCGTCAGCGGACAACCAGGCTGAGACTGCTTGTTCCGGCTCCTTGACGGAAGGGGTGGTTCTGATGATATCGAAGAATCTGTATGAGCATCCGGCTCAGCCAAGGGCGCATAAGAAGCCCACCGTACTGAATACCTTCAAGCGGGATCATCAGCTGTGGATTATGATTTTTCCGGCCATTGTCGTAATCTTCATCTTCAACTATATCCCGATGTACGGCATTCAGCTGGCGTTCCGCGATTATGATTTCAGCAAAGGGCTGACCGGGGGCGCATGGAGAGGACTGTTCTATTTTCGGCAGTTTTTTGACAGCTATATGTTTGCCGATCTAATGAAAAACACGGTGGCGATCAGTCTCGCCACTGTAATTCTAAGCTTCCCGGCGCCGATCATTCTGGCGCTGCTGATCAACCAGGTGCGCTGGAAGCGCGCCAAAAAAACGCTCCAGACTACCGTGTATCTGCCGCATTTTATCTCCATCGTCGTTATGGTGGGGCTGCTGAATGTATTGCTCTCCCCGAATTCGGGGGTAATCGGGCATATCCTCAGCTCGGTCGGACTGGGCGATGTCAACCTGCTGGGCTCGACGGGGACGTTCGTTCCGGTGTATGTGCTGTCGGAGATCTGGCAGCATTGCGGATGGAACAGCATCATCTATCTGGCCGCACTGTCTACTGTGGACCCGCAGCTCTATGATTCCTCCAAAATCGACGGGGCCAGCCGCTGGCAGACGATCAAGCATGTGGATATTCCGGCGCTGATTCCAACCATTATTATTCTGTTCGTGCTCAGTATGGGGAATGTGCTCAGTACGGGGTTCGAGAAGGTGTTCCTGATGCAGAATGCCCTGAACCTTCCGGTGTCCGAGGTCATCGCAACCTATGTCTACAAAATCGGGATTATCAGCAACCAGTTCAGCTATTCCGCCGCCATCGGGCTGTTTAATACCGTGATCAACTTTGTGTTCCTTTACGCGATGAATATGATTGCCCGGAAATCCTCGGATATCAGCCTGTGGTAGCAGAGCTAACGGAAGGAGTGGAGCAGCATGCAGCTTATCAATGAGAGTAAAAGCAAAAATAAGACCGACATCCTCTTCGATGCCGTGGTCTATCTGGTCTGCCTGCTCATTTTTTTGAGCATTGTGTACCCGCTGTATTTCGTCATTATCGCCTCTGTCAGTGATTCCACGCTGGTGTCGACGGGCCAGGTGACGATCTACCCCAAGAATATCAGCTTCTTCGGCTATAGTGAAATTTTCAAGGATGCGCGGATCTGGACGGGGTACAGCAATACACTGCTCTATACGGTGCTCGGGACGGCCGTGAATCTGCTGTTCACCCTGCCTGCGGCATATGTGCTGTCCAGACAGGAGTTCCGGGCCCGGCGGTTTCTGATGCTGACGTTTGTCATTACGCTGTTCTTCAACGGCGGACTGATTCCGACCTACCTGCTGATGAAGGATATGCATATGACGAATACGATGTGGGTATTCATTATCCCGTTCTGCGTGAATGTCTATAATCTGATCATTGCCCGTTCGTTCTTCGAGACTTCGATCCCGAGAGAGCTGTTTGAGGCCGCTTCAATGGATGGCTGTACGCATTTCAAATTCTTCCTGAAGGTGGCCCTGCCGCTCTCCAAAGCGGTGGTTTCGGTTATCGGACTGTATTATCTCGTTGCCCACTGGAATGACTTCTTCACCGGACTGATCTACATCCGCAGCAATAACCTGCAGCCGCTGCAGATTGTGCTGAGAGATATTCTGCTGTCCAACCAGGTGTTCTCCCAAGGGGCGGGAGCGGGCGGTTCAGCCGGAGGTTATGCCCAGCAGTATGCGGACCAGGTGAAGTACGGGGTCATCATCGTATCTACCCTGCCGATTCTGATTGTGTATCCGTTCATCCAGAAGTACTTCGATAAAGGGGTTATGATCGGCTCGGTCAAAGGTTAATGAGGAGGTTGAGTGATGAACACAGGTGCGAAGAATCATGCGACAGTAGACTCAGGCATGTTGTACCAGCCGGGTACGGTGAAAATAGCCCATGCCATGCAGACCTTCGGCTACAGCCATGTTGCGCTTAAGCCCGGCCATTGGAAGCAGCAGCAGGATGAGACCATCGAGATGTATCTGGGCATCCCGGATGAGGATCTGCTGCATATTTTCCGGGTCAAAGCGGGTGTGCCCTCGGAGGCTGACGGTCTAGCCGGCTGGTACGGGGCGGGGGCAAGCACCTTCGGCCAGAAGCTGGGGGCGTATGCGAAGCTGTACCGGGTGACAGGAGATTTCAGACTGCAGGAGAAAGCGGAGCTGCTCGCAGGGGAGTGGATCGCCTGCGCCGAGCAGTCCGCTGAATTATTCGACAATGACACCTATGTCTATGAGAAGCTGTTCGGCGGTTTCCTCGATCTGTATGAGTATCTGGGCTATGAGCGGATTCTCCCTTATGTGCTGAAGCTGACGGAGGCGGCAATGGCCCGCTTCAAGCAGGATATTGCCCGCGACGGGCTGCAGGACCACGGGCTGTGGTCCAGTCATATGATCGAATGGTACACGCTGCCGGAGAATCTGTACCGTGCGTATCAGCTGACCGGAGAGGAGAAATACAAGGACTTCGCCAAGGTATGGGACTACGATTACTTGTGGGATAAGCTGAACAGCCATGATTTTAATATCGGCCCGCGCCATGCCTACAGCCAGGTGAACAGTCTATCCAGCGCGGCGCGCGCCTATGAAGTGACCGGGGATGAACGTTATCTGTCGGCGATGAAGATCGCTTACGATGAGCTTACGGCCCATCATATATTTGCCACCGGCGGCTATGGGCCTGCGGAATGCCTGTTCACGGAGAAGGAGGGCTATCTGGGGGATTCACTGAAATCCACCTGGGACTCTACGTTGTCGAGCCTGACCTATACCAATTTCGCCGGGACGGAAGTCACCCGCAATGACACCTGGGGCAGCTGCGAGGTCTCCTGCTGTGCCTGGGCCGTGTTCAAATTCTGTAACTACCTGCTGCAATATACCGGGGAAGCCAAGTATGGCGACTGGGTGGAGAAGCTGCTGTATAACGGGACGGGTGCGCAGCTCCCGGTGAAGCCGGACGGAAGAGTGATGTATTATGCCAACTACTTTCTGGATGGTGCAGTGAAGACGGTGGAGGACCGGAGACTGCAGGAGGGCGGGCATAATTTCGAGTGGCAGTGCTGCACAGGTACCTTCCCGCAGGATGTCGCGGAGTATAGCAATATGCTCTACTATCACAGTGAGGATAGCTTGTATGTAACGCAGTATCTGCCTTCCCGGGTGAAGTGGGCCAAAGACGGCATGGATATTACGGTGGAAAACTATTCGCAGTATCCGGAAGTGGAGGGTCCGGCCAAGCTGAGGATCAGCCTGGAGGGAAGTGCAGAGTTCGGGCTGAAGCTGCGCGTTCCGGCGTGGGCCACAGGACTGAACAGCTTGAAGATCAACGGGGAGAAGGTGGAGACGGCGATTGTGCCCGGGGAGTGGGCTTCAGTCCACAGGGAATGGAGCGATGGGGACATCGTGGAGATCGACTTCCCGTTCTCCCTCTATTTCAGAGCTGTGGATGCCGCGAATCCCGGCATTGCCGCCTTGAGCTACGGCCCGCTGGTGCTGGTAGCCGATAAGATGACCCGGTTCATCGGCGATACGGCCGACCCGTCCGGCTGGATACACCCGGCTGAAGGGCAGCCGTATACCTTTGAGACGGACAAAGGCCATGTGGCAGGATACACTCATCTGACCCGCAGCTTCAAGCCATATTACAAAATCGGAGAAATGCAGTGGTATTATATGTATAACGAAATCCCCAGCCGCGTTAGCGGCTGGATTGTTTGTTGTGGTTATGAACCGTAATACGAGCGTTGCTAGATAAGCTGAACATAAAACCTGAACATAAAACTTTAACATAAAACTTTAACATAAAACCTGAACATAAAACTAACCTTCACCTTGTGAATATTTGAACCTCCGGCGTAGCGTCAAGAAGTTTGTATAAAAGAGTAGAAGTACCTCTCTGGGTATGGGTACGAGTATGGGTATGAGTATGAGTATGAGTACGGGTTCGCCTGTTGTCGCAGGAAGCCCTTGATTCATCCGCTTTCTGTGGCAGAGATCAGCTGACTTTCACTAACATTCATAAAATCCTGCACAGAATACAACATTTCCCTCGTCTTATCGGCCGAAATCCAAAATTGTTGTATCAAATGCAGGATTCCAGCTTTTTCCAGCGGTTTAGGAGGATTATTCTTGTATTTCATACAACAATCCTCCCGGACACACGGCTAGCCATCAATCCAAGTTGCAAAACGTACAACATTTTTGTCTACTGTGCTTCCGAAGAAGTCTCCATTCTGCTGCAGGTCACGAATCAAGTGCAGGGCATTGACGTATTCCGCCAGCCCCAATGTGTCTGACCGGTAACCTGCAGGTGGGTTGTCTAAAGTGCAGCTTATATATCGTACTTATTCCTTCACGATTGAAATCACATATTCCTGCTCCGTCGTATGATCTTCTGCCTTAACCGTGAGGTTCAGCGTCGTGCGGTTCCCGGTCAGCTTAACCCGGCGCGGGAGCGAATCCTCGATCAGGATTCCGCCCGCATAGACCAGGGCATTCTTATGCTCTGGTGTGACATTCAGCTGTATGCTGCCGGCCGCTTGCGGAATAGTCAGGGTATAAGCGGTTACGCCGCTGCTGAAGGGAGCCGAGAGCGTGCCTTCGCTAAAAGCAAGCTGGCGCAGCCCGGCGCTACGGCTGTAGCCGGTCATCATGCGCAGCAGATCGAATATGCCATTTTCCTGCCCCGGAATGACGAATTTGACCTCCACTTCGCTCTTGCCGCTGATGACTTCAGCCGGGATAAGATAACTCCGGTTGTAGAAGCTGCGCGCCTGATCGGTGTGCAGAATTTCGCGGCTGATCAGCTCACCGTCCACATAAATAGCGATCTCCTTGCCGTTGCTGCCGGAGAAATAGGTAACCGAGAGGTAGTTGTCACTCTGCGGCGCCACCTTCAGCCGGTAGCTGAACCAGCCGCCATTCTCCGCCTTGCGGATATTGTATCCGTCCCATGTAGCCACAGAGGTATTCTCCCCTTGAATTCCGTGCTCCAGCTCGTATTGGTCATTGCCGACAGGCAGACTGTCAAGGGTGGCATCCTGCACACGCTGCCGGATTTTGCCCTGCAGAATATGCTGCTGCAGCTCCGCCGAATCGGCTTCCACCAGCCGCCAATAGATGCCGTAACGCTCATTATGCTGCTTATAATGGGGCGTAAATACCAGCCGGTTGTCTTCATCCGTTCCCTGAAGCGCAAACGCCAGTTCATTCTGCTCCAGGCGGACACAGCGGTCTGCCAACTGCTCCAGCCACACCTCCGGACTCTCGTTCACCGTGGTGATGAAATCCTTCACCAGCATATTGCGGGTCGGAACACTGACATCCACACCTGTGGCAGACACAGCCAGATCACTCCGGCCCAGTGCGGCGCTGAGCACTGCTGGCCCGTATTTGAAGGCTGCAACATGCCGGGCATCCGGGAGATTGAAGTAAGCAAGCTTCATCGGCAGCCGGAGCAGCAGAGTATCGCCGTCTTCCCATACTCTGCCCACTACAGCATATGTTCCGCTCCTGTTGAATACAGCATTGACAGGTTCTCCGTTCAATAGGAGCTCCGCTTCACCGGCCAGCCAGTCCGGCATACGAAGCTTGAGCGCAAGGGGACTGGCCTGAGGCTGCAGGGTGTTTATTGTGAATTGTACAGCATCGCTATAAGGCAAATTGGCCGATTGTGTCAGCTTTAGCCCGTGTTCACTGGAGTGGAGGGTGGAGCTTAGGTACTGATTGACCACAATGCTTGCGGCATCATAGAAATATAGGCTGTCATTCAGCTTGGTGAAGCTCTCCATGCCGGTTCCGGTGCAGCACCAGAAATGCTCGAACGGTGAGCTGTACACTTTGAAGTAACCCGTCGCCATGGGCTGAAAATACATCGTCATCCCGGTATGCGGATGCTGTGAGGACACGATCGCATTCAGATACGTATTCTCGTAGAACCCGGCGTATTTGGAGTCTCCGGTGATTTTGAACAGCTCGCGTGTCAGCTTCAGCATGTTATAGGTGTTGCAGGTCTCCGCTGTGAAATTGGAGCGTTCCCGGTCCAGCATATCCGGATCGCCGAAATGCTCCCACTCGCTGTTGCCGCCGGTAATGTAGCTGTGATGATGCACAACCATATCCCAGAACCGCCCGGCGGCCTCCAGATAAAAGACCTCACTCTCCCCAAGGGTCCGGTAACGGTTCAGCGCACCGAGGAACTTCGGAATGGTAGTATTGGCATGTTTGCCTTTGAGGATATCTTTGCCTTCATGGACCGGAGTGAACAAAGTCAGCTCGTCAAAGCTGTGGGCGGCGCTTAAGTGGTTAGCGTTGCCGCTGATTTTGTACAGCTCATAAAGGCAGTCATTCATCCCGCCATATTCGACGGATAATACGCGCTGCTGGATCTCATCTGACCAGGAAGCCGTACGATTGTACACCCAATCCCCCAGCTTGTTCGCTACGCTATACGCTGTTGAGCTGCCGGTGGCAGAGTAGGCGGCGGTGAGTCCGGCGATAATCTTGTGCATTGTGTACCAAGGCACCCAGGCAGGCTGTCTATTCTCGACATTATCGAACAGCTGCTCATCGAACGCTGACAGGTAACCGCTCTCATGCTGGCACAGTGCAAGCTCACTGAGCAGGTATTCCAGTCTGAACGCAAGCGCATCATCTTGGGTGGTGGCATAAGCCTGGGACAAGGCAGAGAGATAATGGCCCAGCGTATGCCCGCGGATTTCGGTATTCTCCCAGCCCGGATACTTCTCGCTCTTCTTCGGCAGTCCCCGGTTCTCACGGAAGCCGGCCAGCAGACGGTCAGGTTCCAAGCTGGTGAGGTACTCTATTTCTTTGGCAAAGGCGTTGACGATATACGGATCGGCGATGGAAACCTGATGCATGCGGTACTCCTGATACATGGGTTTGCCCTGAGTCTGGGCCGCAGACTGCGTTTGGGGTGTAATTGTCACTTTTTATCACCATTCCTATGGATTCTATAGTGTTAAAGCAAGGGGGTATCCTATGAATAAGCTTATATTTAAAGGGCTTAAGGGTAAATAGTGATAGGTTCGAATATGTGTGAAAAGGTTAGATTTTCGAGGGGTAGTGGGACAAGAGAAAAGTACCCCCGAATCCCCGAACCCCGCTGTTTGCTACTGCGTTGTCATCAATCGTTGGAATATGGGCATCCAAAACTCTATGCGGACTCCAGAGCCGTTATTTTCTCGAAACTCACCATTTTCAGCCTGAAGCGGACTACAGTTCCGTTATGCTCCAAATCATCGTCCAAATCTCTGTTTCCAGAGAAAATAAGCGATCTCCAGTCCGCATGGTGGTGAAAACAGCGAAAATCAGCTGAATAAAGGATTCTCAGTCCGCTTCCCTGCCGATTCGACTCTTCGGAGCCGATTCGTGAATCCGTGGGGCGGAAGCTTTTTGGAGGTCAGGCTTTCTGTTCAGCCCTTCCGCAGAATCGTTAGGGCCGCTGATTGATCAGCCGGCTAAAAGGCACACAAAAAACCGCAGCTGCTGCTTGGGGCAACAGACTGCGGCTTGCGCGTGATAGACAATAAAGCTAATTGAACCCATATATCTTACTTAAGGTGTGTACTGCTGCACGATGGAGACGATCTGCCCGTTCTGGATGGTGATGTGGTAAGGAGATTGGCTTAGATCGAAAACATCAGTTTTGGCAAATTCCTGAGTGAACTGCTGCAGGCTGAGCGCCTCGTTCCAGTTAATGTCCAGTTCCTCAATATTACCAGTGTGGTCGTAGATCTGCATAGTTACTTTGGCATTAGGGGCTACCGGGTAGGAAGTCAGCGAATCGCTGTCATTCACGATATAGTAACCGTCGGGTACACCGCCGATTTCGGCTGCGGCTTCAGGCTCACGTTCAGCAAAGATAGCATCGGCTGCTGCGCCTTCGTACCATGCAATTTCGTCCCCGGTAAGGGTGGTTTGACCCTTATTGGTTTCGAGTGCGTGTATGTAAACCGTCAAGTGCTGGATATGATCGCTGCTCCGGGCTTCTGCGGTCTTCATGGTCGTGCTGGCCGTAGTCACGAGGGAGAGGAACAACAGGACCAATACAGGAAACAGATAGACATTTTTGTTTTTTAACATGGTGGAATTTCCCCCTTGGCATAATATGACACGGTGTAAGTCTATATACCTAATTACCCTTCGGTATAGTTCTCAAACGTGTTCATACCCTAATAACGTTGATTTTCAAGAAATGTTGCAAATAAATTTTCAAATCTCCCTGCCAGAGCCACTCCAATTATTGGGTTGCTTACCTCCACCATCCTCCCGTTGCCAGTCATCGTCGTATAAAGCCTTAATCCGGGGCATATTAAGTTATCCAACTATCGGCTGAGAGGTGACTGGGATTGAAGGAGATCTGGCAAATATACAAGAGAGATTGGCTGAGGCTATTTAGGATACCTGTGGCCATGCTGCTGATTGCAGCGCTTGTTGTGCTGCCCTCAGTCTATGACTGGGTGAATGTGGCGGCCGTATGGGACCCGTACAGCAACACCTCCGGGATCAAAATCGCCGTAGCCAGTCTGGATGAAGGTGCGGCCGTGCAGGGTACAAGCTTCAATATCGGTGCGGAGGTACTGGAAAGCCTGCGGAGCAATAAAACACTCGGCTGGCGGTTTACAGATGCGGAGGCTGCGGTGGACGGGGTGCGGCGGGGGG
>NZ_JUEI01000138.1:0-8935 GCF_000802655.2 Paenibacillus sp. IHB B 3415
AATAACCGCTGGCTAGAACGTTATTCACCCGTTAGGGTGATTTTGTTCTGTTTTTTATCATCAAAATATTAATTCCCCGAATACTTTATTCCAAAATGAACAAAACCCATTGACTTCGCCACTGAAACAGATATACTATACCATATAGAATTAGTCGGGATTAATCTCTCAGAGGATTCGATCTTGGCTATATCCGGATGGAGGAAGATTAGATGAATCTGCTTGAGAAAGAGGATTTAATCAAAGTTAAAGCTGAAGAATTGGAGAATGCCACTCCTGAAGAGATTATCCGCTGGGCGGTAGAGACTTTTCCTAATATAACCTTTGCCTGCAGCTTTGGTGCCGAGGATGTAGTACTGGTGGATATGATCCAGAAGGTCAGCCCGTCGACAGATGTTTTCTATCTCGATACCGATTATCATTTCAAGGAAACCTATGAGACAAGAGATATTATGGCTGACAAGTACGGAATGGAATTCGTCCGTGTATCGCCGCAGATTACTGTGGAAGAGCAGGCACTGCAGTATGGTGAGGCGCTTTGGAACACTGACCCGAATCAATGCTGCGCCATCCGTAAGGTTGAGCCGCTCACGCGTATTCTTTCGCAATACGACGCTTGGATTACCGGAATCCGCCGTGATCAGGCACCAACCCGTGCCAACTCCAAAAAGGTGGAGTATGATAACAAATTTGGCCTTGTAAAGTTTAATCCGATTGCAAGCTGGACCACAGAGGATGTATGGAATTATATCCGCGAGAATGATGTAGTCTATAACCCGCTTCATGACCGTAACTTCCCTAGTATCGGCTGTGAGCAATGCACCCGGGCAGTTATGCCTGGTGAAGATCCGCGTGCCGGAAGATGGTCCGGATCAGACAAAACAGAATGTGGATTGCATAAATAACACACTAGCATTGCACACAGGAGGAGAGAACAAGGATGACTTCAATACTTCCTCATGGAGGAACACTAGTTCAGCGTATAGCAGAGGGTGCGGAGAGAGAACAACTGCTGCAGCAGGCCTCAGCCAATAAATCAATTGCGCTCAATACATGGACTTTATCTGATTTGGATTTGATTGGTGTAGGTGCATTTTCGCCGCTCACGGGTTTCTTGAATGAAGCGGACTACCATTCTGTGGTCACAAGCATGCGTCTGGCAGATGGAACCGTATGGAGCATTCCTATCACACTCGCTGTAGATGACAAGCAGGCGCCATCCCTTGCAGTAGGAGACAGAGTGTCGCTGATTGGTGAAGAGGACGGTGTAGTCTACGGACTGCTTGATATTGAGAGTATTTACGAAGTGGATCAGCAGCTGGAAGCGCAGAATGTGTTCAAGACAACCGATCCTGAGCATCCTGGCGTGAGTAAGCTGCTAGCCCGTCCGGCAACTTATGTCGGTGGTCCTATAACTGTACTGAACCGGCCGCAGCCAGAGAAATTCGGTGAGTTCTATTTCGACCCTGCCGAGACCCGTCAGATCTTCGCGGACAAAGGCTGGAGAACCGTCGTGGGTTTCCAGACACGCAATCCGGTACACCGCGCTCATGAGTACATCCAGAAATGTGCTATGGAGGTTGTAGACGCTCTGTTCCTGAATCCGCTTGTGGGTGAAACCAAGTCTGACGATGTGCCGGCCAATGTGCGGATGAAGAGTTATCTTGCGCTCCTGGAGAATTATTATCCGGAGAACCGCACATTCCTGGGCGTATTCCCGGCGGCAATGCGTTATGCCGGACCGCGTGAAGCTATATTCCATGCGATGGTACGCAAGAATTACGGCTGCACACATTTTATTGTCGGTCGTGATCATGCAGGTGTGGGTGACTACTACGGCACATACGAAGCGCAGGAGATCTTTGCGAACTTTACCGCCGAGGAACTAGGCATTACGCCATTATTCTTCGAGCACAGCTTCTTCTGTGTGAAATGCGGCAATATGGCCTCCAGCAAAACCTGCCCGCATCCGGGCGATCAGCATTTGACGCTCTCTGGAACTAAGGTGCGGGCACTTCTTCGCGACGGACAATGTCCGCCACCTGAATTCACGCGCCCTGAAGTGGCGCAGATTCTGATTGAAGGCATGTCTCCGGAAGTTTCGGTCCAAGCTTAAACAGCCAGTACTATTTGGCCCTCTTGTCCCATATAGATGAGTAGAATCTATCGGGACGAGGGGGTCTTTGTTATGTCTGGCCGACAGCAGCATAAAGTCTCGGTCTGGATCTCTTGGAGCAGCATCAAAAAAAGCATCCTGGGCGCTGCATTACTCGCTGTGATGATCGGTATCATTGCTTATGATATGCCGACTGCCAAGACGATCAATTATTGGAGTCTGCCGCTTTCCGGCAAGGTAATTGCCATTGATGCGGGCCACGGGGGTCCGGATGGCGGCGCAGTGAGCCGGGAGGGGCTGATTGAGAAGGATATCAACCTCTCGGTGTCCCTTTATTTACGCGATTATCTGCAGCAGGCGGGAGCTATTGTAGTAATGACCCGGGAAGGGGATTATGATCTGGCCCAGGACAGCACCAAAGGGTATGCCAGACGCAAGACGGAGGATCTGAAGCAGCGGGTCAGAAGTATCGAGGAGAAGGGCGCCGATCTGTTTATCAGCGTACATATGAACAGTATTCCTTCGAACCGCTGGAGCGGAGCCCAAACCTTCTATTATCCAAGCAATGAGGGCAACAAGGCGTTGGCCGGATTGGTACAGGATGAGCTGAAGGCTACCCTTGAGAATACAGACCGTGTGGCCAAGACTGCGAACACCATTTATTTGTTAAAAGTATTAAAAATGCCGGCTGTCTTAGTTGAGGTAGGGTTCCTATCCCATCCTGAGGAATCCGTTCTGCTTGGAGACGATGTGTATCAACGGAAGGTGGCAACCAGTATCTACCGGGGGATCTTGCGGTATACCTCTGAGCAGCCATAGGGTGGGACTACTCTTCCGCCGGAGGGTAATGCTATAATAGACGAAAATACCGGAGCTTACCCGTCCGGGAAGGAACAGAGGTGCTTTCCATGCTGACTAGGGAACAAATTCAGGAACTTTTGCAGCCGCTCACAGACCCGGAATCCGGAAAAAGCCTTGTCGAATTACAGCTGATCCGCGATATCATGATTAAAGAAGACCGGATCTCGCTATCTGTCGTGTGTCTTGACTCCGAGGAGAAGCAGCGTATGGAGCTGGAGCAGCAGGTTCGCGATTTGCTTACTGAGGGCGGAGCGGATAATATTCATATCCGTCTGCGCGATGCCACCGATTATGAACGCGCTATACTCCGTGGAGAGAGTGCAGAGGACGAGCAGGAATCAGAACAAGGCGAGAAGCTGAAAGGCCATGCAGCGGGCCTTGAGGGGCATGAGCTGATCAACGAGAATTCGGGTGTGAACTTCATCGCGATCGCCAGCGGCAAGGGCGGAGTGGGAAAGTCAACGGTGACGGTGAACCTGGCCGTAGCACTAGCCAGAAAAGGTAAAAAGGTCGGTCTGATCGATGCCGACATTTACGGCTTCAGTATTCCGGACATGATGGGGATTGAAGAAGGCCCGATAGTGGAAGAGGGCATCATCATTCCGGTGGAACGATTCGGAGTGAAGGTCATGTCGATGGGCTTCTTTATCCGTGAGAATAGTCCGGTCATTTGGAGAGGGCCGATGCTTGGCAAAATGCTGCGCCAGTTCTTCAGCGATGTAGGCTGGGGTGAACTGGATTATCTGCTGCTGGATCTGCCTCCGGGAACGGGCGATGTGGCGCTTGACGTGCATCAGATGCTGCCGCACAGCAAGGAGATTATTGTAACCACCCCTCATGCTACGGCTGCCTTTGTGGCTGCGAGAGCGGGCTCTATGGCTCTGCAGACTGATCATGAGATTCTTGGGGTCATCGAGAATATGGCCTATTATGAATGTTCCTCCTGCGGCAAGAAGGATTATATCTTCGGACGCGGCGGAGGTGCCCGTCTGGCCGAAACACTGCATACAGAGCTGCTGGCCCAGGTGCCGCTCGGTGCACCGGACAACCATATCTCTGAGCCTGATTTCTCACCGTCAGTGTATAAGGCGGATACGCCAACCGGAGGGTTATTTGCAGAAATTGCAGACAAGCTGATCGCCAAGTACGAAGAGTAAGCTCTGAGAAATTTGTTTGCACACAAAAAGGCCTGTCCCATATGGGGCAAGGCCTTTTTTGAAAAGAATGTATATGTTATTTTAGGAGCCGGAATCATCTCCGCCTTCCTGCTTCTGACTGTCGCCCCCGCTTTCCTGTTCCTCTCCGCCCCCGCCGCCTTTTTCGGCATCCTTTTTCTGTACCTTAGGCTGCAGCTCTTCCTGTACTACAGTTTTGAGCAGATCGAGCACTTCCATACGGAAGAGCGGGTTCTGCATGGCCTCCTGCATAATGGTCATGGATTGCTTGCGGTAATCGGAAGTCTTAGTAAGGTCTAGGAACATTTTCATCATTTCAGGCGATTTCATAATTTCTTCTACAGACTTTTGATAAGTGGGGTCCTTGATTAATTGAAGATGCAATTCCTTGCTCTGCGTATTAATCGCTTTGGCGAACTCCCCGGCAAACTGTGGGTCCGTCATGATCTTTTCGATTTCCTTCTGGTACTCAGGAGCTGTGATGGTGTCTTTAACCGCGATCCGGATCTGCTCGGTTGTTTGCATCGGCATCATTTTCATGCTCAGCCCGCTTGTGCTGCTTTCACCCGAGCTGGGGATAGAAAGGGCCTCCTCAACCGCCTTTTTCCCCTCATCGCTTTTCAATATATCTACAACCATCGTCTTCATTTCCTTATATCCGCCCTGTCCGGAAGAAGAACTGCTGCTCTGTTCGCCTCCGCAGGCCGTTAAGGCCATAACCAAGCCGAGTGCCAAGCCTCCAGACCACAAAGTCCTCCATTTCATTGGCGCTGCCCTCCTTTATAGAGTTACTGACTGTAGTATGCCGCGGGGGCACACATTTATGTTGGAGTGTAATGGTTTTTTGACGGTAACCTTGGTAAAATAAATCTGACACGGGGAGGTGAAAGCGCTGAACTTAAGAAAATGGTTTTATTTATTCTGGACCACGCTTTTGATCGGAGCAGGAGGGGCCGTGATTGCCGGTCTTGCCCTGCAGACAGTCAATGGCGGAATCGATTTCAAGAGCACCGCCGACCTTTTACTTTACTCCCTGATCCTTTTTGGCTACGGAGTGCTCGTCAGTGTATATGCACAGCTTGGGTTCTTCGCTTATCTGATTCTTAATTACATGGGCACCGGCGTGTTCCCGCGCAAGGCATGGCGGTACATACAACTGGTGCTGGCAGTGCTCGCGCTGCTTGAACTGGTTTTCCTGCGTACATTTTTGAGCGGGGACCGGAGTGTTGCATCTGACCTGATTTTGGGTCTGGGGATTCTGCTTACCGCAATTATTGTTTCCTGGTTCAAAATGCGGGGTACCAACGCTTCGGCCTGGATTCCAACCTTTTTCTTTATGACCGCCATCACCATTGTTGAGATTATCGGTGTACTCCGGATCGGCGTAGATAGCGCCACCATTTTTATTCTGGTTCCGCTGGTTGCTTGCAATGCGTTCCAGATTTTGATGCTGCACCGGATTTTGAAACCGGCCTCAATTAAAAGTCCATAAACCAAAACCCCGCTCACCTGAATACACTCAGGGTGGCGGGGTTTTGGCATTGCTTATACGGAACGGTTAGAATCAAGTTGATGAGGTTATTCTTAAAGAACAGAGTGGAGGAGGGAATATATGAACATCAAGCGTTATATGATAAAAGACACAAGTGAAACACGCCTGAAAGACCTCGATCCGGATGAACGCGGCGAATTCAAATCCAAAGAAGAAGCGGAAGCCAAAATGGAGAAGCTAAAGAAACGGCTGGCAGAGCTTCAGGATATCCTTTTTGCACAGAAGAAGCATTCCCTGCTCGTTATTCTTCAAGGAATGGATTCCAGCGGGAAGGACGGAACCGTTAAGCATATTTTCTCCGGCATTAACCCGCAAGGGTTCATCGTTACCAGCTTCAAGAAGCCCTCTTTGGAGGAGGAAGCTCACGATTTCCTGTGGAGAGTCCATATGAAGACACCGCCCAAAGGCTATATTGCTGCGTTTAACCGTTCGCATTATGAGGATGTGCTGGTACCGCGTGTGCATGGCAGTCTGAAGAAAGAGGATGCCAAGCGGCGTTTCCGCTACATCCGCCAGTTTGAGGAAATGCTGGCGGAAGAGGGGACAACGGTAATCAAGCTCTTTCTGCATATCTCCAAGGAGAAGCAGCTGGAGAAGATCCAGGAGCGGCTTGATGATCCGGCGAAACATTGGAAGTTCGACGCCAGCGATCTGCAGGAACGCGAATTCTGGGACGATTATCAACAAGCCTATGAAGATGTTTTTGAGGAAACCAGTATAGAGAAAGCTCCATGGTACTGGATTCCGGCGAATCACCGCTGGTACCGCAATTATCTGGCGCTGGCCATTGTGGTGAAAACGCTGGAGGGGCTTGACCTGAGCTACCCGAAACTAAATTCACCCACTCCGGATATTTCCGAGCTTATTTCTCCGCGGCACTAATAGATAACTATCCCCTGCAGCGGCTGCGTTCAGAATAGGCCAGGACTACATCCCGGCAGCGTCTTCCAAGCCATTATCCAGCCAAGCAGAGTCGCGGACTTCTTTGCCCTCTGCACTGCTTTGGCTGATTAATTCAGAGACAGTAACGAACTCATATCCTTGGCTGCGCAGCTTATCAATGATTTGCGGCAATGCCTCATGAGTCTGCTTACAGGAGTCACTGGCATGCAGCAGTACGATATCTCCGGGATGGGCCTTGCTCGTCACACGATTCACGATATTATCCACACCGATGTTCTTCCAGTCCAGCGAATCTGTATCCCATTGAATGACCTTATAACCAAGGTCGGATGCAACCTGCAGCACTCTTTTGTCAAAATCGCCGTTAGGCATTCTGATGAGGTTGGGCTGTCTACCTGTTAATTCGGTCAAGACCGTATGGGCTGTAGTAATTTGCGTACGGATTTCTTCATTGCTCAGTGTACTGTAGTTCACATGCTTGTGGCCGTGGCTGCCAATCTCGTATCCGGCGTCTTTGATGCTGGTGACAATCTCTGGATGGGTCTTACTCCAAGGGGAGGATAGAAAGAAGGTAGCCTTATCCACCTTTTTGTCTTCCAGCACCTTCAGGATCGGTTCCGGTCTCTTCTCCCCCCAGCTAATATCAAAGGTTAAGGCAATCAGCTTCTTTTCCGTCGGCACGCTGTAAATGGCGGAAGGGGCTGCTTCAGAGAAAACAGTAATATTACCCCTCTCGACATAGACGACGCCGGCGGTAAGAAGCGCAGCAGCAAAGATATAAATGAACCGTTTTATCTTTTTGCCGCTGAATACATAAAAAGAATTCATAATGTCAGCGCTCCTCTCCCATGCGAAATGCTTGTTTGTTCTAAATGTATGCTCGTACAGGACGCTTATGACCGCAGATATAAATCCGCAGCAAATGCTTTTAAAGAGCGATATCATTTCAGGAGGTACACATGTTATCTTTTAATACGTTTATCAAAGATCTGGGAACGATCCGCAAAGCGCTGCTGACAGCAGCCTTGTTATTCATAGCCGGCGGAGTAATTGGCTGGATAGGTACGGGAAGTCTGCAGCAGCTGCTGAATGAGCAATTGAAAGGAATCAGCGAAATCAGCGGGAGCCTTAGAGAATCCTCTAATCCGCAATGGAGCTTTTTTGTATTTATCTTTCTGAACAACAGCATCAAAAGCGTGGTCATTATATTTCTAGGGGCACTGTTTGGAATATTGCCGGTGTTCTTCCTGCTGATTAACGGTGCGGTCATTGGTTATCTGATTCATCTGTCCGCAATACAGGGACAGGACCTGTTCACCCTGATTGTAAAAGGATTGCTGCCGCACGGGATTATCGAGATTCCGGCAATCATTATTGCCTGTGCCTTTGGTCTGAAATTCGGAGGCAAAGCGTTATCCGCCCTGTTTCGGGCGGGAAAGAGGAATGAGAGGGAAACGGACCATTGGCAGGCGTTCATGCGGCAGACTTTTACCGCTTCGGTATGGATTGTTATTCTGCTGTTCGTTGCCGCAATCATTGAGAGTACAATTACATTTTCACTTTTATCATAAAATTTATGGGAATTGAGCATAACATTAAAAGCCAAATATATTGGTCCCATAGTTGGAATTTGGATATAACGAGACCATAATGGATTTTTTTATAATTATGGTTATAGATCCTATGCTCCGGTTAATCTAGTGTAAGCAGTACAATTGGAGCTTCCCACATCGAATGGTCTATTTTCTACAGTAGAGGACATGGCATTTGATGGTTGTTGATAGCTATGAATTTCATGAAGGAGGCCAAGCATATGCTCGGGATGTTGTTCAATGAGAAGGAATGCAAGGAGCTGGACTATGTTTTGCGCAAAGAGCTGGATGAAATGCTTCTGGATTTGAGCGATCAGCGTTTAGATCAGAATATCAGACACGCTATTGCCAATCGATATAAAACCGTATTCCGTATGTATGCACGTTTTGCCCCACAGAAGGAGTTGTCCAAGTACGCGTGGGGAGGACGTTCCTCACAGTTCAAACATTGAATTCTAAAGTGCTATAAGACCAGAACAAATAAAATTAACCTAATAGCTTGACTAAAAGGGAGCCGGCATGATACATTATATCTCGCGCTCCTTTTGAATGTTTAAAAAGGTGCTGCAGGCAGGAAATAATGAAAAATAACTTTTTCAAAAAAAAGCTTGCCAAACAACGAAACACTATGATATATTATAAAGGTCGCCGCTGAGGTGCGGTGAAGAGCTAAAATGAGACATTGGTCTTTGAAAACTGAACAACGAGTGAGTGGGAAATCACGAAAGTGACTTCC